>JASIEN010000303.1 GCA_030045935.1 Candidatus Sulfotelmatobacter sp. | reverse complement strand
TACCTGATATGGAATTTCGGTGACAATGATGGCCTGGCGATCTTTGGTCAAATTTTCGATGGCGGCCTGGGCGCGCATAGTGAAGCGTCCGCGGCCGGTTTTGTAGGCTTCGAAAATTCCGGCGCGGCCGTGGATGACGCCCGCGGTGGGAAAGTCCGGGCCTTGCACGATCTTCAGAATTTCTGCAAGCTGAGCGTTGGGATCGTTGACCAGCGTGATTGCCGCGTCGACGATTTCGGTTAGATTGTGCGGCGGAATTTTTGTGGCCATGCCGACGGCGATTCCGTCGGAGCCGTTGATCAGAAGATTAGGAATGCGCGTGGGCAGAACGTCGGGCTCGACTTCGCTGCCGTCGTAGTTGGGGCGGAAGTCGACGGTTTCTTTGTCGAGATCTTCTAACAGCGCGGTTGCAACCTGCGCCAGTTTGGCTTCGGTGTAGCGGTCGGCTGCGGGAGGGTCGCCATCGACCGAGCCAAAATTTCCCTGGCCAAAAATCAGCGGGTAGCGCATCGACCATGGCTGCGCGAGGCGCACCAGCGCGTCATACACCGCGAGATTTCCGTGCGGGTGGTACTTGCCCATGACGTCGCCGACGATGCGGGCGCATTTGCGCGTGGCGCGATTGGGCTGCAGTCCCATCTGCTGCATGGTGTAGAGAATGCGGCGGTGGACGGGCTTGAGTCCGTCGCGGACGTCGGGCAGGGCGCGGCCAATAATGACCGACATCGAATAGTCGAGATACGACTTGCGCATCTCGTCTTCAATGTTGACGGGTTGAATGTGCAGCGCGCCGGGACCGCTGGGGCCGTCGCCTCCGGGCGGTGGGGTCAGGGGGAGTTGATTTGGGTCTTGATCTTCAGGCATTTAAGCTTCTAGCTCCTAGCCGCTAGCTAAACATTTTCGCGCCATGATTCGGGTTAAGTCGCAAAATGCGACTTTTCGCTAAGCGGCTGTTTTTACAGGTGGTTAGTCTCGATCAGATGAGTCTATTTTATCACGCCGTGGGCGAACTTTGTTGCCGAGCTGGATGCGGTCGCTGGAATAGACTGCGAGTGCATCGCGGCCCGCTCAAGCCAAAAGACGGCTTGAGCGGGGCACCCGCAGAGGAACTGCTTGGCCGTCCCGCCGGTGCCCTAAATTGCTTGATGTATGCCGGCATGGCGCTTCTGGCCCGGTAGGGTATAACTCGAGTTGCGCGGAACTTTTCCGCGTGCTGATTTGGCCTGATTTGGGAACCGATCTTTTAATACAATTTCCAACCATGCCCCGTAGATCTCAGTCATCACTTCCGGTCGATCCCTTGCTTGCGAAACCTCGCAAGCGGGTGCCGCATGAGTTTGTGCTCGAGGCATTGGCGCCGTTGGCTCCGATGACGCGGCCTATGTTTGGCTGCCTGGCGATTTATGTTGAGGAGAAGATTGTTCTCATCCTGCGTGAGAAACCGAAGTACCCTGCCGACAACGGGGTGTGGCTGGCCACGACCGAGGAACACCACCAAAGCCTGCGCGCAGAGTTTCCTCGCATGCGATCGATTGGATTGCTGGGCGGGAAGATTACCGGCTGGCAGGCGCTGCCTTCGGACGCGCCGGATTTCGAGGAATCTGCGCTGCGCGCGTGTGAAATGGTTCTGGCGCGCGATCCGCGAATCGGAAAAGTTCCGGGCAGCCGCTCGAAATCAAAGAAGAAGAAAGCGAGTGCGAAGAGTCAGGCCCGCGCTCTGCCAAATGTCGTCAGCGCGCCAGCGCGCTGAAATGCACGCCGAGGAAATACGGCCATAACGGGAGGGCGAGAACGCCTTTCCAAAATCCCAGGTGCAGAAACCCAATGCTGAACAGCCATCCGCCGAACCATGCCATGCCGGCAAACGGATGTTGCTGGCCTCGCACTTTCTTTACTTTTTCACCCTGCGGTTGATCTGCCAAAGCTCACCTCCGGGAATACTTCGTGCCCGTTCGAAGCACCATTGTATCCGGAGTCTCGCCTTCAGAAGCGGGCGATGACTTCGTTCGGCGATGAGGGCAGCGTGAAGGGCACGTTGCGGCTGGCGTTGGCTTGCAGGGTTTGCGGCAGATCGAGCGAGGCGAGGGCGATCTGCTTGTTCCAGTAACCGTCGGTGTAGAGGTCGCCGTGCGCGTAGAGTACGCCGTTGGCGATGGTGTAGTCGTGGACTTGCTCGCTGTGTCCGTCGCGGAAGATTAAGACAGCGGGCGGAAGTTCCGGCGGCCTAGTCGAATGGACTGTGGCGCTCGAATACGTGATATCGCGTGAGAGATTGCTTTTTCCAGCAATCGACTGTGCGTCTCCGTCTGCGGGCGTGCTGTTTACTCTTACATAACTGTCACCCTGAAGTTCGATCATGAGTGGATCGGCGGGGGCAGGCTCGGGCACAGCACTGCGCGTCGATTGAAATCCGCCCATCTCACGCGCTTGCAAATACGCCAGTGGCGGTTCGGCGGAGACGGGATATCCGCTGGCGTAGAGGTCATCGAGGTCGTAGTCGCCAAAGAGCGGCCACAGGAAAGAACCGTATGGGCCGTAGCGGTTGAATCGGTTGCCATAGTCGCCGCGCGCGAAGGCAGAGCCGCCTCGAGGCTGGGCGAAGCCGGGTAAAGGCGAGCGAGGTGCGGGGTTGCGTTCTCCTGCAGGGTGACTGCCGCTTCCGCCGTGACCGCCGCCGAAACCACCTCGCTGTGCCGCGGCGGTGGTTGCGAGCGCAGCGGAGAGTACGAGAGCAATGACAATGCGCATAGCTAATTCGCCTGGGACGAAGGCGGCAACTCGAACAGCACGCCGCGGTCTTCGTTCAGCCTCTCGGTCTCGGGCAGATTCAACTCCGCCAAGGCGATCTTGCGGCGATGGCCAGGAGTTAAATCATACAACGTCTGACTGATGACGGCGTAATTTT
>JASIEN010000026.1 GCA_030045935.1 Candidatus Sulfotelmatobacter sp. | reverse complement strand
CAGGCCTGGGGATGGTTTGTATCAGCAACCAGGCCCGGATATGACACAGCTCTACTGTGCCCGGTCTGGGCACAACCTACGGACGCGGCGGCGCCACCACCGCCCCCAAGGACATGCTGAACTCCGACGCGATTCTCATCATGGGATCGAACATGGCGGAGAACCATCCGGTCGCCTTCCAGTGGATCATTGAGGCCAAGGAAAAAGGTGCCAAGGTGATCCACGTGGATCCGCGTTTCAGCCGAACGTCCGCAGTCTCAGATATCTGGCTGCCGCTGCGCGCCGGTTCGGACATTATTTTTCTCGGCGCTTTGATCCGTTACGCGCTGGAGAACGAATTGTTCTTCCACGAATATCTGATCCACTATACGAACGCGCCCATCATCATCTCGCAGAACTTCAAAGACACTGAGGACTTGGATGGCATTTTTTCCGGATGGACGCCCGAAGAAAGATCCTACGATCCGAAGAGTTGGCTTTATGAAGGATCGGATATTCAACCGGCGCAGGACCCCGCGCAGGCTGCGAGCCAGGGCGGTCACCTGCATCACGGTGGTGCCGTCAAGCCGGACCTGAACCGCTATTCCAAGGATGAGACGCTGCAGCATCCACGTTGTGTCTTTCAACTTCTGAAGCGCCACTTCGCTCGCTACACGCCAGAATTGGTTGAACAATACTGCGGAGTTTCCAAAGAATCGTTCCTCCGCGTCGCCGATATTTATTGCCGCGCGTCGGGGCCGGAGAAGACCGGCGGAATCTGTTATGCGGTAGGGTGGACGCAACATTCCTCGGGCGTGCAGATCATCCGCTGCGCCGCCATTCTGCAACTTCTGCTAGGCAACATGGGCCGGCCCGGCGGCGGCATCATGGCGTTGCGCGGCCACGCCTCGATTCAGGGCAGCACCGATATTCCCACGCTGTTCGATATCCTGCCAGGATATTTGGGCATGCCCAAGTTCGGCGAATCAGCGAGGACCCTCGCGAACTACATCGCGCAGAACTCCCCGCGTACCGGATGGTGGCGAAATTTCGACAAATACATCGTGAGCCTACTGAAGGCGTACTACGGTGAAGCAGCGAAACCGGAGAACGAGTTCGGCTTCCACTGGCTTCCGCGGCTCACCGGTGACCACTCGCATCAGGGCTATTGGCTCGACATGATGGACGGCAAAATGGATGGAATGTTTATCATGGGTGAAAATCCAGCTGTAGCCGGTCCGAACTCCGGTATGGAGCGCCGCGCGCTCGCGAAGTTGAAATGGCTGGTGGTGCGCGATCTGGTCGATACCGAAACATCTTCTTTCTGGCGCGACGCCCCCGAGGTAAAAAATGGCGAGGTCCGGCCCGAAGATATTCAGACCGAAGTTTTCTTAATGCCCGCGGCAGGCCACGCCGAGAAAGACGGCACGTTTACCAACACGCAGCGCTTATTGCAATGGCACGAAAAAGCGGTCGACCCTCCCGGTGATAGCCGCAGCGAAAACTGGTTCATGTTTCACCTAGGCAACCTGCTGCGCGAGAAAGCAAAGAAGAACCCTCAGCCAAGAAATACCGGTCTGCTCGCCCTAACTTGGAACTACAGCCTCGAAGGCCCGCACGCCGAGCCTTCCGCGGAAGAGATTTTGCAAGAGGTCAACGGTTACACTGTAGCCGATCGCCAACTGGTGCCGGGATTCAGTGCGCTGAAAGCCGATGGCTCGACGGCATGCGGCGCATGGATTTATTCCGGCGTATTTCCCAAGCCGGGTGAGAATCGCGCCGATCAGCGCGCCTCGAAAGATTTCTACGGCCACGGCTGGGGTTTCGCTTGGCCCGCTGATCGCCGGATTCTTTACAACCGCGCCTCGGCCCGTCCCGACGGAAAACCCTGGAGTGAGCGCAAGAAGCTGGTCTGGTGGGATTGCGAAAATAAAAAGTGGACGGGCAACGATGTTCCCGACTTCGTTGCGACCAAGCCCCCGAACCACGTTCCCAAAGAAGGCGCGGAAGGTGACGAAGCTCTGGCCGGCGATAAACCATTCATCCTCCACGCTGACGGTCTGGGATGGATTTGGGTCCCGAACGGATTGGCCGATGGCCCGTTGCCCGTTCACTACGAACCCTTCGAGTCGCCCACTCGCAATCCGCTCTATCCCGAACGACAGATTAATCCCGTTGCCATGAGCAAGAAGCGGAGCGGCAACGAATACGCGTCCTCCCCGGATTCCCGTTTCCCTCACGTGATGACAACGTATCGTCTAACCGAGCATCATACCGGCGGGGGAATGACACGCACGCTGAGCCATCTGGCTGAACTCCAACCGGAAATGTTTTGCGAGATTTCCGTGGAAATGGCTTCTGAACTCGGCATCCGGCAGGGAGAGTGGGTCACGATCGTCACCCTGCGCGGCGCAATCGAAGCGCACGCTCTCATTACTCCGAGAGTAAAAACTCTTGAGATCGATGGTAAGCGCACCTATCAGGTGGGAGTGCCATTTCATTGGGGATATTCGGGATTGGTGAAAGGAGACATCGGCAACGATCTGATCGCCATCTCCGAGGAACCCAATGTGCGTATCATGGAATCGAAGGGACTGCTGTGTAACCTTTTTCGCGGAAGGCATGCGGACAACGCGCAAAGAGTGAAAGAACTTCTTGAGGCACAGAAGGTGACGCAATGACCGTTTCTGCATTCCTGACCGACGCGACGCTTTGCATCGGCTGCAAGGCCTGCGAAGTGGCTTGCAAAGAGTGGAACGAAGTTCCCGCCGATGGCTACCAGTGGACCGGCCTTTCCTACGACAACACGCAGAGCCTCGGTGCGTCTACCTGGCGGCACGTCATGTTTCTCGAGCAACCTCTGCCCGCTGGGCCACAACTGGCCGAAACAACAGATCCCTTTCGTTGGGTGTTTCTTTCCGATGTCTGCAAACATTGCGGTAAAGCTGGCTGCCTTGAAGCTTGCCCCACAGGCGCGATCATGCGCACCGACGTCGGCTCGGTTCTGGTACAGAAAGATGTTTGCAATGGCTGTGGCTATTGCGTTGTAACTTGTCCTTTCGGTGTAATCGATCGCCGCCCGGAGGACGGCCGCGCTTTCAAATGCACCTTTTGCTACGACCGCCAAAAGGCCGGCCTGATTCCCGCCTGCGCCAAAGCCTGCCCAACGCAATCGATTCAATTCGGGGAACTGGAAGATCTTCAAGAGCGCGCTAAGAATCGCGTGCATGAACTGCGAGAGCGTGGATATCACGACGCGCGGCTCTACGATCCGCAGGAAACGAGTGTGGAAGGAGTGCATGCTTTCTTTGTGATTCTGGGCGAGCCGGAAAACTACAATTTGCCTCCTGCCCCTGAAGCGCCCACCTCTTACTTGAAGAGTGCATGGACCTCGGCCATCATCTGCGCTGGAATCGGATTTGGTATTATCTGTCTCGCTTTTGCCTTTTAACTGGAACCTCTGCCTTGTCTTCCGATCCTTCAACGCCAGCCGCGAAAGCGAGTGAAGAACGCCTCGACGAAATTCGGAAACAGGCAGAAAAGTCCGCTCTGCAGGGCAAGGGCCCCGGTCCGCATCATCCACCGCAAATTCACGGACGAGAGAGCTATTACGGCCTGCCCGTTCTGAAGGCGCCGGTTTGGACCTGGGAAATACCAATCTATTTCTTCGTGGGCGGCATCGCTGGCATGTCTGCCTGCCTTGCTCTGGTGGCACAGCTCTTCGGCAACGAGGCGTCCCTTGTCCGCAGCGCTCTGTGGGTGGCCCTGATCGGGGCCGGAATTTGCCCCATCTTCCTTGTCGCCGATCTGGGAAGGCCTGCGCGTTTTCTGGCCATGTTGCGCGTAGCCAAGATCCAGTCTCCGATGTCGGTCGGCGTCTGGATACTGGTCGCGTTTTCGGGCTGCGCATTTGCCGCGCTTCTCGCGAAAGAGTTAATTGTTCGGGGGTATAGAAGCGAGCTGATCTTCGGGTTGAACTGGGCGGGAGAATGTACCGCAGCCCTGACTGGCCTGATTCTCGCGGCCTACACTGGCGTGCTGATCGGCGCGACGGCGAATCCCGTCTGGTCCCACAATCGGCGCGCGCTCCCTGCACATTTTCTGGCCGCGGCCTTGGGAGGAGCTGCGGGAGTTCTTGAGTTGCTCGGATTTCTTATCACTCCCACGCAACTGATCGGCATTGCGGCGGCTGCAATCGAAACGCTACTTGGAGTTCACTTCGAACTCAGCCGCTTGCCGGTGAATGCACCGCTGCACCGCGGCAGGAGCGCGATTGCGTTTCGCATCGCCGGCGTGATGGCAGGTCCTGTTGCGCTCATCTTGCGCCTTCTGTCGGACGCCCACTCAGTACGCCGCGCTGCCGCCATTTGTTTCCTGGCCGGTACTTTGCTCAGCCGGTTCGCATGGATCTGGGCCGGACGCGCTTCTGCCAAGGATCCGGAAGCTTTATTTCAGATTCAACGGAAACCATAAAATCCGCATAAGGCACTGGAATCTGAAGTGCGTTCGGAAGTGCACCCATTGATCTGAGTGAGAGCCCGATCACAGCAAGGCCATCATTCTCGATCTCCTGGGACTTGTGCTTTGCTTAAGTTTGAACGCATCGTTTCGGCATCGCGATTAGCCAGCCGGAACAACCTCGCAGCGTTCTCCAGCGCGATCTCACTGCCGCATCAGAGGCAGGAGGAATACTCAGAGATCGGAAGATTGTATGCCAACTCCTTTAAGACAGCGTCAATGCGCGAAAACTGCTTGACAAGCACGCCACCAGTAAACTATAAGCGCGGTGACTGAAATAAGCGGTTAGATGTTTGCGGGCATCGAGCCGTCCCGATCCTCCCTGTTCTGGCCGGACGAGACGACGTTCTTTTCCACAAGCAAAGGGACTTTGTCCTGGAGGAAAAACATGCTTTCCAAGGTATGGTGTGAGCGTGCTGTTGTCGTGCTGTTCTGTCTCGCGATGCTATTCATCAGCATTCAGGCAGTTGCGGACGTGACGGCCAGCATCTCCGGTACAGTGAAGGACCCGACTGGTGCGGCACTTGTGGGCGCGACCGTCACCGCCATCAATACGGCGACAGACCTTAAGCGCACTCAGACAACGAATACGGAAGGGTTTTATTCTTTCCAGTCTCTCCCCTTAGGCGATTACACGATTGAAGTCCAGCAACAAGGCTTTAAAGCCTACCGGCAGACGGGCGTTATCGTGGACGTCAACTCGGCGCTGGTCGTCGATGTCACTCTCCAGATTGGGCGCACAACCGAGTCAGTCGAAGTTGCCGCTGATATGCTGCACGTGGAAACCGCGAGCTCGCAGATGGGCGAGGTCATTGAAGGCAAGGAGATGACCGAGGTTCCTCTGGTGAGCAGAAGCTATACCGATTTGCTGGCTTTGCAGCCAGGCGTGATTCCCACTGCCTCTCAGCTGTCCGGAGCGTATGCCGGTGCGTTTATCTCCGCCGGATTTGCCGTGCCTCTGGTCTCGGGAGATCTCAATTCCGGAGCCCAGTCGGTAAACGGAATGCGCGAATCCGCCAATGCGTTTATTTTGAACGGCGTGCTGGTTCAGGAGATCGGTTACTCCGGTGCTGGAGCGATTCCGAATCTGGATTCGCTCGCCGAGTTCAGAATCCTCACCAACAATACTGACGCCGAGTATGGCAATTATGCCGGGGCGCAGATCAATGTGGTAACCAAGTCGGGAACAAATAGCTTTCACGGGAATGTGTTCGAGTTCCTGCGCAATACTGATTTCGACGCGAAAAATTATTTTGATACGAACGGACGCGGAGCCTATCACCAGAACCAATTCGGCGGAACCATCGGCGGTCCGATCATCCGAGATCAGTTGTTCTTCTTCGCCGACTACCAGGGGAATCGCGTAATTCAAGCTGTGCCTCAGACGATAGTCGGCGCTCCCACCGCTGCAAGCGAGTCGGGAGATCTTAGCGGAATTGCATCAAGCATCACTGGAACCGTCAACGGAACGGATTGGGCCAACCAGCTTGCCACGCAATTAGGAGAACCGGTTACTGCCGGAGAGCCGTATTACTTCGCCGGATGTACTTCGTCCTCTCAGTGCGTTCTGCCGAACGCGCAACTCTCACCCAGTGATTTCAATCCAATTTCCGCCAAGCTCCTTCCCTTCATCCTGCCCGCTGCGTCGGGGACCGAAGTCGCCAATGGAACAGGAACCTACTCCACCAGTTCCGGCGCGATTAATCTGAACGACAACAAATTCAGCGGCCGCCTGGATGCAAATACGCATCCTTTCGGACTAGTGACCGCATACTATTATTTCGATAAATACAATCGAATCGATCCTTATTGGTCGGGAAATGCGCCGCTCTATCCCGGGTTCAGCGTAGATGGAATAGGCCATACCCACAATCTGAATATTGGTTTCACGAAGAGCTTGAGCACGACTAGTGTGAATGACTTTCGCGTAGGATTCTTCCGCTTGGACACCAAATTCAATAGGCCTCTCGGCGGGACCAACACTACACTGGCAGCGCTGGGATTTGACTCGGGTGCGAACGGCGCTCCGGGTATCTATGTTGGTACTCCTAGTGTGGAGGGTGTCCCCGAGATCGATTTCAATAACTTCGTGATCGGCGTTCCCAGCCGCCCAAACCAGTTGATCGACAACATTTACCAGATTCTCGACAACTTCAGCCACACCGTGGGCAAGCATACTTTCAAGTTTGGCGGCCAATTCCACTTCAATCAGCTCGAGGAGAATCTCTCGAACGTAGCCAACGGAAATTTCTTCTTTGGATCGAACTTCGCCTGCTGCCAAAGCGAAAGCGGCGACGACTTCGTCGATTTCCTGCTCGGGGCTCCGAGCCAGTACGTGCAAGGCCAGTCTTATCCGTCCTATGGGCGCAGTTTCTATCTCGGGTTCTATGGTCAGGACAGCTGGCGCGCGCAGCCGAACCTGACCCTGAATCTGGGGTTGCGCTATGACGTCAGCTCACCCTGGTGGGAAAAATACAACGAGATTCAAACCATCATCCCTGGCGAACAGTCGCTGGATTTTCCTGGTTCCCCGACTGGATGGTTATTCCCCGGCGATCCTCATGTACCGCGTACGCTGGCGCCAACCCGCTGGGGCAATTTTGCTCCTCGTCTCGGTCTGGCA
>JASIEN010000302.1 GCA_030045935.1 Candidatus Sulfotelmatobacter sp. | reverse complement strand
AGTGACCTCGCCGCTGTACGTTCCCGCCTCCAGCGTGCTGGCATTTTGCACACTTACTGTTAGCGGATACGGCGTCGTGCATGAGTAGTAGCCGCAGGGAGAAGCCGCCAGCCAGCTGACGCTGCTGGCTGTCGCCACTACCTGCGTGAAGCTCAGCGGAGTGTTATAGACCGTGTTTTGGATCGTCAGAATCTGCGGCAGCGGATTCGCGCCGCCAACTGGCATGGTGAAGCTGATGGGATTGAGCTGGTTAAAGACATTGGCACCGACCGTTACTACTATTGGAATAGTCTCGGTGTCTGTTGCAGACACAAAGAGCAATTGACCGGTAAAAGTTCCGGATAGCGCTCCGCCTCCGGGAAGATCAGCCGGCGTGACGCTAACCACGACCTCGGTTGGCGCAGCTCCGCTGGCTGGTGTCGTCGTCAGCCACGCGCCGCCATCGGAGGTGCTGGGGGTCACCGTCCAATCCATGGTTCCGGTGCCGGCATTTGTGATCTGTATCGTTTGCGAAACCGCGGTTCCGTTTTCTAATAGTGAGAAGCTGAGTCCTCCGGGAAGATTATTGAAGAATGCTCCCGAGGAAACTACGTTTAACGTCACGGGAATCGTAATCGCCATCTGTGGATTGGTCGCCTCAAAAACCGTCACTCCGCCCGTATAGCTTCCTGCCGCAAGGGTGCTGGCGTTCTGCACGCTAACCGTTAACTCATAAGGTGTATTGCACGAGTAGTAGCCACAGGGCGATGCCGCCAGCCAGCTGCCGCCGGTTGCCGTCGCGACCGACTGCGTAAAGGTCAGCGCATTGTTGTAGAGGGTATTTCCGATCGGCACTATCTGAGGCAGCGGATTCGCGCCGCCCACCGGCATCGTGAAGGTGATTGGGTTCACCGGGTTAAAGACGTTGGTGCCAACTGTCACTGCGACGGGAATCGTGGTTACATCGCCCGTTGTCTGGAATACGAGTTGGCCAATGTACGTTCCGGCGACCGCACCTCCACCCGGAAGATCTGACGGAGTTACGCTGACGGCGACCTGCGATGGTGCTGTCCCGCTGGCGGATGCCGTTTTAAGCCACGCGCCACCATCTGCCGTGTTTGTACTTGCAGTCCAGTTCAGCGTGCCGGTGCCTGCGCCTGTAACCTGGATGGTCTGCGAGGTTGCAGTTCCTCCTTTGTCGAATGCGAAGGTGAGGCCCTCGGGGAGATTGTTAAAGTACGCTCCCGCGGCTTCGACGGTCAGCGTGACAGGTACCGTGACCGACATTTGCGGGTTCGTCGCCTCGTAGATGTTGACTTCACCCATGTACGTCCCCGCTGCAAGCGAGGAGGTGTTTTGAATACTCACCGTAACGGGATAGGGCGTGCTGCATGAATAGTACCCACACGGCGAAGCCGCCAGCCAACTCCCGCCGCTCGCCGTCGCCACGGTTTGCGTGTAGGCAACAGCAGAATTATTGTTGGTCTCAACTGTCAGAAGTTGTGGCAACGGACTCGCACCGCCGACAGGCATGGTGTAGTTGATCGGGTTGATTTGGTAGAAGACAGCACTGCCGACTGTAACTGATACAGGAACGCTCGTCGTATCTCCTGAAGTCTGGAACACCACTTCTCCAACGTAAGTGCCAGCTGTCTCGCCGCCGCCCGGCAGGTTCGCAGCCGTGACGCCAATGCTGAGATTCGATGTAGCCGTGCCACTCGAGGCCGAGACGGTCAACCACTTTCCGCCATCCGCCGTACTGGTCGATGCCGTCCAACCTAGGCTGCCCGTACCGCCGTTGCGCACCTGAATCGGCTGTGGCGTGGCGCTGCCACCGCTGGCGAAAGAGAAACTCAACCCGCCGGGAAGATAGTCGAAGAACGCCGTGGTCGACGCTGTGACCGTCAACGTCACTGGCACAGTTGCCGTGATACCGCTGTTGTTGGCGTCGGTAAACACGATCTGCCCTTGGTAGGTTCCAGCCGATAAACTCGAGGCAGATACGCTCACGGCCACCGGATAAGGCGTGCTGCAACTGTAGTAGCCGCACGGAGAAGTGGACAGCCAACTGCCGCCACTCGAAGTCGTTACTGCCTGGATATAAGGAAATGAACCCCCGGTGCTGCTGACGGTCACAATCTGCGGCAATGGGTTTGCCCCGCCATAGGGCATCGTGAAATAAAGAGCGGACGGAGCCTGGAATGTTTGCGCCTGAACCGAGCCGGCCAGGCAAAACAGAAGGGTGATTGCGATTGTCGAATGAACGATTGTGCGGTGGTTCATAAGCTCCTCCGAATGCCTGCAGAAGGCAGTCTCTTGTCGGGGTCACATTCTGCATAGCACCCGGTCAAGTGTCCTGACGAAGTTCTAAAGAAGTCTTTAAAGAACTCTAAAGAACGCCAAGTTAATGCCTGGCAAAGCTTTGGGGTGAAATCAGGGTTGCAACAAAGCAGCGTAGCCGCGGGCTCAAACCCTCACACTGAAGAAGTTTGGAACAGTCGCGCTATTGCATCTTCGCGCGGCCAGCGAGGAAGGTTTCTTGGCAGGACTTGCCTAGGGCGTGAATTTCAGCGAATTCGGGCAGGGAGCGGATGTTCGCGAACATGGGGTCGGTGTCCATGGCGGGATAAGAACAATAGTTTGCCTTGACAGTGCGTTTCAGCATATCGAGCGCGGCCGCGGTCTGGCCGCAATAGGCGAGGTGTGAAGCGGCGAAGTAGTTGCTTTCGGGGTCGTCGTCCGGCTCGATTTTTTTCGCCAGAGCGGAGATTTCAGCTGCGGGCTTGTCCGCCGCGCAGGCCAGAAGCATGTCGTAGCTGGTCCATGCCCCGATCTGCGGGCGGCGGACCCGCAACGCCTCGTTCTCTTTGCCCTGGCGCAAGAGGACATCGATGGTCAGCGCGTGGGTCCAATCGGT
>JASIEN010000301.1 GCA_030045935.1 Candidatus Sulfotelmatobacter sp. | reverse complement strand
AGGTTTTGCCGGAGCCGGTGACGCCGAGCAGAACCTGGTGCTGTTCGCGATCGAAGATGCCGCGTGTGAGCGCTTCGATGGCCGTTTTCTGGTCACCCTGCGGCTTGTAGTTGGAGACGAGTTTGAAATCCATGAAGGCGCTATCAGCTGTCAGCTTTCAGTCATCAGCAAAACAGTCTTGTCATTTTGAGCGGAGCGAGAGAATCTGTCGTTATCTCACACAGAGAGCGATCTCGCCGACTGCGAATCTCCCTATTATAGACGCTCGGATTTTGTGGCTTGGGCACTCGGATTCCTCGCCCCCGCGGCTTCGCCGCTCTCGGCTGAAGCCGAGGGTCTACCTGAAGCGCGGGGCTTCAGAAGGACGCCGTGGACCTCATATCTCCGCCAGCACCCGGTGCACCAGCGAAATCGCAATCGATCCCTCGCCTACTGCCGATGCAACTCGTTTCACGTTTCCCGAGCGCGCATCGCCAACGGCGAACACTCCTGGCAGGCTGGTCTCCAGCATGTACGGCACACGTTGCAGGGGCCAGTGGTAATCCGGCAAAACAGGATCCAGGTCCCGTCCGGTAAGAACGAAGCCCTTGTCATCGAGCGCCACGCAGTCCTTCAGCCATTCGGTGCGCGGAGATGCTCCCGTCATGATGAAGACGTGACGGATATCGTGCGTCGACGTTTCGCCCGTGTTTTTGTCGCGCCAGATTACACGTTCCAGTTGCGTGTCGCCCTCGAGTCCGACAATTTCTGTGCGATAGTGCAGCTCAATGGCAGGGTTCTCCTCGATTCGCTGAATCAGATAGCGAGACATGGTGTCGGATAATTGATTGGACCTGACCAGCATGTGAACCTTTCCTGCGGTCTGACACAGATACACTGCTGCCTGCCCGGCGGAATTTGCCCCGCCTACCACGATGACGTCATCTTTGCCGCATAGCTGGGCCTCGATGCGAGTGGCCCCATAATAGACGCCCCGGCCTTCGAACTTGCTCAGGTTGTCGATTGGCGGTTTCTTGTATTGAGCGCCGGTGGCAATCACAATGCTTTTGGCGCGAATAGTCTGCCCACAGTCGGCTTGGATCTCATACGGCCTGCGGTTGCAATTTAATCTCATCGCCTTATCCGCGATCAGCATCTGTGCGCCGAACTTCTGAGCCTGTGCCGATGCCCGGCCCGCCAACTCCTGACCGGAAATTCCCATAGGGAAGCCCAGATAGTTCTCAATCTTTGAGCTCGACCCCGCCTGGCCGCCTGGTGATTCAGCTTCGATCATGAGAACATCCAGGCCTTCGGACGCTCCGTAAACCGCCGCCGCCAGGCCAGCCGGACCCGCGCCGACGATCACGAGATCGCGCACTTCCGAGGTTTTAATGTTCTCATTCAGTCCAAGGCAGCGAGCGAGTTCCTGAATCGAGGGGTTACGTAGAACATCCCGGTTATTGCAGATGACGACGGGAATCTCTTTGGTGCTTACATGAAAGTGATCCAGGACTTCCTGCGCGCTGGTGTCGGTATCCAAGTCCATATAAGTGTGAGGATAGCCGTTACGAGTAAGAAATTCGCGCAGGCGAAGAGTCTGCGCCGAGTGCCGCGAGCCTAGCAAAATCACGTTGCCTTGGCCCTGCTGGATCAGAATCACGCGGCGCAGGATGAGAGCACGCATAAATATGTCGCTGAACTCGGGGTCCTTGGCGATCAGTGCCCGCATTCCCTCGGCCGGCAGCGCGAGAAACTCTCCGTCAGCCGTCACTCGGCCGCGGGTAATGCTGCGGCGGCCAGTGAGCATGCTGACCTCGCCGGAAAATTGTCCCGGCTCATAGCGGACCACAATGCTCTCACCTTGCAGGCCAAGTTGCACGATCTCCATGCCTCCGGAGAGAAGGATGAAGAATGGCACACCGGTATCGCCCGGCTCGAACAAGATTTCGCCGGTTTGTACTTTGCGCAGCTTGCTCAGCGGACGGATGCGGCTGATCTGACTGGCCGTGAGAACCGGAAACGCCTCTCCGCGAATGTCGGAAATCAAAGGCGGTGCTTGGGATGACATGGTTTTCTCCGCGGGACGAAGGAGCTGACACTAGTAGATGATGTTGGCACCAGCCGGGGTTCAAGCTAATGCTTCGGAGGACTACTCGTCGTGTTTTCCTTCACCTCGCCCACGCTCAAGATTTTCGCGCTTGTGCGAAATTTCTTGTAATCGCGGTAACTCTGCTCCAGATTGATGTTGTATTCCTTAAGCAGGGCGAGGCGGACATCAAGCTTCACGTCCAGGTGCCTGGGCAGCCACACCTCATCATTCACACGCGTCTGTTCATATACGAATCGGGTGCCTTTGTGAATTCGGGCCAGGAACAACCCAACTGAGACGGTATCAATGCACTGCACATCCATCTTCGACAACTGCAAATCGTTTTTGTCGATCCACACCCGGCCGCGAAATTTAGGGAGGAACTTTGCTTCTTTCATGTGAGGTTCATAGCCGGGGCGCGGCTCGGCGTCGATGACCCAGGCATCGCGTCCTCCCACCGATTCAGTGTCGACGAGATGAAAGTTGTACGCATCGGCCACTTCCAGCACGAACTTGCGGTCTTCTTCCCGCTCTTTTTCTTCCTTCTGTTCGCGTTTGCTACGCGCGTCATCAGATTCATTCTTGCGCTTGTCGATAATCTTCTGAATCTTCTCGTCTTCTTTGGCCGCGTCTTTGGCATCGAGCGGCTTGTCGTCTTTCTCGATCAGCCGTTGCACTTGTTCTCCTTCGATTTCCAGCACATCGTAAGTCTTGACTTCAGTCGATTTGACCTGTCCGCTGTGATCAAGATTGTGATGCACATCGCGCTCGACGTATGTGTAGTCGCGCAGGCGCTTGTCGTTTTCCATGTCTTTCTCGGCGACCACGCGGAACAGTTGCTGCATCTGCTGCTGCGAAAGGGCGCCGTCGGCGTCGGGCTTGAGATCAAGGATTGGAGTTATGGCGGGTGCCGCAGGTGGCTCTTGGGCAAATCCAAGGGTGCTGGCGATGAGGAAGCAAAAACGCAAAACTAAGGTGAGGTTGAGACCGGGCTTGCTCATGATGAGGGTTACGTAATTAGAAGGATTGCAGTTCCCACGGGATGCACTGACCGCTAGCACTCCGAACCCCCGAGGACCAGTACCTTGCTAATCTTAACTGCAGCGACTGGCCGTATTACAGCTCTAAGTAATTGGGGCAATATGGGCGTGTGTACAATCTTCTGTTCGCAACAGAAACGTTAGCAAAACCCGGAGACTAAACCATTGGACCTTCGCAAATCCCTGATTCTCATATCATCTCTGATCTTTTCCGCATTTTGCCCAGCCGCTTCTCATGCACAGGTAGACGATGCTACCAGGAAGCTGTCTCACGACATCTTCAAGCAACTGATCGAGATCAATACTACGGACTCCGTAGGGAACGTGACCGCAGCGTCCGAGGCGATGGCGCAGAGATTTCGCGAAGCGGGCTTCGCCGATTCTGACATGCAGATTCTCGGCCCGAATGATCGCAAGAAGAATCTAGTCGTCCGACTGCACGGGAGCGGCAAACATAAGCCTCTCCTGCTTATCGGTCACCTCGACGTGGTAGAAGCCCACCGCGAGGACTGGACCACCGATCCATTCACTTTTGTCGAGAAAGACGGCTTTTACTACGGTCGCGGCACGCAGGACATGAAGAGCGGCGACGCCATCATGGCTACAACATTGATCCGCTTTAAGAAAGAAGGCTACACGCCCGACCGCGATATCATTCTTGCGCTCACCGCAGACGAGGAGGGTGGCAAAGCGAATGGGGTGGACTGGCTCGTAAAGAACCATCGAGATCTAATCGACGCCGAAATGGTTTTTAATCACGACGGCGGCGGAATTCTAGGCGATCACGGCAAGCCTGTGATGATGACCGTAGACGCTACCGAAAAACTGTATGCTGATTTCCAGGTTTCTGTAACCAATCCTGGAGGGCACAGCTCATTACCCAGGGCGGACAATGCCATTTATTCGCTAACCGATGCACTCTCGCGTTTACAGCACTACCAGTTTCCGTTTGAACTCAATGAGGTCACACGCGCCTATTACGAGGGAATGGCAAAGGTCGACACCCCAGAGCGCGCCGCCGACATGAAAGCCATATTGAAGAACCCGCCGGATGGCGACGCCGTAACAAGACTTTCGCGGGACCCGATTGACAATTCAAC
>JASIEN010000300.1 GCA_030045935.1 Candidatus Sulfotelmatobacter sp. | reverse complement strand
ATCAACCCAGCGGTTCATCGTTTCGTACTTGGAGGCAAAGCCTTTCATGGCAGCCTGATCAGTTTCCTGATCGCCCGTCATGAGCAGCGACTTCATATCAACTCCCAGGATCTTTTCCAGAGCCGCCGCGTCACCGCTGTTGGCAGCCTTGTCCAGTGCGGCGCCGGCCTCGGCTGGTGACTGGAACATAGTCTGGGACTGTCGGGTTAGATTCCAGTTGCTGATTCCGATCACAATCCCGCCGAGCGCGACCGCGAGTGCTAGCAGCAGTC
Organism: Candidatus Sulfotelmatobacter sp.; assembly: GCA_030045935.1. Taxonomy (GTDB): domain Bacteria; phylum Acidobacteriota; class Terriglobia; order Terriglobales; family Acidobacteriaceae; genus Sulfotelmatobacter. The sequence goes on along the minus strand of JASIEN010000300.1, from coordinate 5,753 downwards.
CTGCCATTAGAACTCCATTCTTCCAATTCCACGTTTTGTTGGTATTCGATTCCATTTTCAATCTCCTTCAAAGAATTTGATTTTGTGTGGTTGTAATAGCCCTTTTACCGGCGGCGTCCGCCGCCGCCGAAAGAGCGATGCTCTGCCGGCGCACGCATCCGTGCCATGTGTTGTTCGGGGCGTCGTCCGGCCATGCTGTCGCGGCCGCGATTACTTTCCATGCGGTTAGCAGCGCCGTCTCCGCTGAAGCGTGAGCGGTTCTGGTCGGCGCCGGCAAAATGGTTGTTGTCGCTGCGGCTTTGACCTACCATCTGGCCACTGTTGCTTGGGGCTGTGGAGTGTTGCACGCCGCCGTTGCCGCCAATCAGTCCACGATTGCCGTTGTTACCACCATTGGGCATGTTGCCGGGACCGGTTCCCGCTTTATCGGCGTGCCAGCCGCCGTCGGGACCGAAATATCCATTCGGGTGATAACCGCCGTTCGGTCCATAATGCGTATCCTCGCCTGGCTTGTAGCCCGGATCGGGATGAAAGGTACCGTTGTTGCCGTAATACCCGCGACCTCCATTCATGGCCGGGGCGCCGCCTCCGGCGTTAGGGCTATTACCGCCGCCGGGCTGATTCGGGTGCCAGCCGCCATTCGGTCCGAAATATCCGTTCGGGTGGTAGCCGCCGTTCGGGCCGTAGTGCGTATCTTGGCCGGGGTGGTAGCCGGGGTCGGGGTGATAGTAGCCGTTGGCACCGTAATATCCGCGACCGCCATTCGTGGCAGCTCCTCCGCCCCAGGGGTGATAGCCGTTGTAATTCGTATTGTTCCAGGTGTGGTTGTTAATGTAGGTGTTGTGGTTGTAAATGATGGTGGTACTTCCGCCACCGCCGCAGCAGCCCCAGTGAACATTCCAGGCGTGCCAGCCCCAGCCAAAACCACCGCCCCAGCCAACGCCGCCAAACCAGGCTCCAATCGTGATCGGGGCTCCAAAGTATAGACCCACGCCCACGGACACAGGCATCGGTGGCGGCACGTAGTAGGGCACGACAACAGGTGCGCCGTAAACCACCGTCGGATTGTATTGCGGAACATAAACTACCTGCGGATTCGCTGGCTGAATCACGATCGTGTTAGGCGATGGCACAGTGACCGTGATCTGCGAATTGGATTGCAGGGTTCCTGCGGACTGCGCTTTGGCGCGCATGGCCTGCACGGCCGCCATCACATCGGACTGCTGATTGGCGAAGGCCTGCCCGAGGCTTGATGTCCACGACAGGTTATGCGCCATGTTATCGAGCACTGAAGGAAACTGCGTCAAAGCTTTCACGCTGGGATCCCACGATTGCTGGTCCACAGCCTGCGCGAGTGCCTGGCCAGTGAGGTTTCTGTTCTGCGCTAGCCAGTCATCTGCGTATGCGACCTGGTCAGGATTGGTAGAAGCGGCAAGCACCTGTGCCACCAGAGCGTCGGGATAAAGCGCGATGGGCGCAACCAGAGAATCGAGCTGATCCGGCGACAAGGGAGCCGGTGCCGGCGCCGGGTTATTTTGCGTCGAGTAGCCCGGCGCCTGCGGAGCAGGAACCGGGGCTGAAGGCTGATATGACGTCTGCGGCTGCTGCGACTGATACGATGTCTGCGATTGATAAGCAGGAGCTTGATAAGGCGGAGCTTGATATTGAATCTGCGCTGCTGGTGGCGTCAAGCCCGGCTGAGACTGATAAACCGCTCCTGTATTTGGCGGAACTGGGGCAGCAACCGTCGTCGGACGCACCGCCTGCCACGGCCCATGCTTACCGTGAATCCCGCACGTCCCTGACATGGTATCTCCGAAGACTTCCCCTCTGAAATGAAGAACGTTTCGGGTCACCGTGTCGAACCGGATGTGATGTCCGTTGACCTCGCCTTGAATGGGGCCCGATTGGAATGGGCCTTCGAAATATCCGGTGATGCTATTGCCATACTGTGCGATCTGCACGTGCTTGACGACCGTCTCCCCGTTATCAACGTTGGTTGCGTAAATCGTCCAGTTGCCCTGCACATTGTCCGGGGGCTGATCGGCGAACGCCGTGGGGACAAAACTCAACGACATCAGCGACAGAAGAGCAGTCATAGCCAGACTCAGCGCCGCGTTTAATTTCTTCATGACAATCTCCTTGCTTAGGTTCCGCGACTTGAATGATGTCAAGACCGCTCATACCAGGAAAAAGCAACCGGCGAGCCAAAACTAAATCGTTGAAATGTTTGGAGTTATATCGAAGTTGAGTTCGCAGGTGCTCGGGAATTCACGAAATCTAAAGAAAAGGTGGGGTTTGGCGCGTCGGCGGCCGATTCCACAGGACAGGCCGCAACGTGATGGCACAAGAGACCGCATGTGCACTAAGAAAAAATTGGGTGCGACGAATCGCCGCACCCAATCTATGGAATGAAGTTCGCTGGGATTTACTAACGGGAGCGCCTGCTCCGCGGCGGCCCGTCAGATTGACTGGAAGCTGGCGCACGGCCAGGCTTCTGTTGGTTTGGGTTCCCTTGTTTCGGCGCGTGTGGCTGAGCTGGTTGTCCTGATGGTCGTTGTCGCGACGATCTATCTCCTGACGATCCTCCCCCTGACGATCGATCGGGACGCGCCGGTTTGCTTCCACCCGAGTCTGTAGGCCGGCCTCGTCTAGGCTGACTCGAATCCGGTTGATGGGGTTGGCTTGGCTGGGACGGCTGTCCTGACGGTCGTTCTCGTGACGGCCTCTCTCCTGACGATCGATCGGGACGGCCAGGTTTGTTTCCGCCAGGCTCTGTTGGCCGGTTTGGCTTTGGCTGATTTCCGCCGGGCTGGTTCGGCCCTTCGGGTTTGCCCGGACGTCCGGAGGGACGTTCCGGTGCAGGCTTCGCCGGATTTGGATTGGCCGGTTTTTCAGGTGCACCGGGCTTGCCTGGCGTGGGTCTGCCCTGATTGGGTCTACCCGGTTTCTCAGGCGCGGGTCTGCCCGATGATGGAGGGCGACCGCCAGGCCGATTCGCGGGAGGGTTATTTGGCGGATGGCCGGGCCTCGGCGCGGGGTGGCTGGGTCTTGGCGCTGGGCGATTCGGAGGCCGATAGTGTGGCGGACGATATCCCCAATTCCCGCGATAGCCGGGACGATTGGCCCACACAATCGGTCGCCGATGGTATGAGTAGTGAGGTGGACGATAAGGAGTCGCCCAACCGTTCCAGTAGCCGTGGTTGTAATAAGCGCGCCGAGCTCCCCAATTCCATCCCCAACCACCCCATCCCCAGGGTCGGTTATCGACAATCAGAGCGCCTATCCCGATTCCCACGGAAAAACTAATCATGGAAGCTGCGACAACCGCCCCGGGAGCAGGACGAACATAGACCACGGTCGGGTCATATTGCGGCACATAGACGACCGTCGGGTTGGCCGGCTGAATGACATAGATCGGTTGACCCGCCGATTGCTGAACTTCCACCTTCTGTTGCTCAGTGCTGCGTAACGCCCCTGAATCGTAGGCCTGCGCCCGCAAGCGTTGAATCGATGCCGTGACCGCGTCCTGATCGGCCGAGAACGCCTGCCCGATCGCGGCATAATCATCGATATGCTCGGCCATCATGTCCAGCACTTGCGGGAAATTGACCAGAGCAATAAACGCGGGATCGAACCCTTGTTTCTCGGCCGCATCGGTAAGTGCGCCGCCAGTCAAGCCGGGATGCGCCTCCAACCAGGCGTTGACATCCAGTATCTCCTGCGGATTCGTCGACGCGGTCGTGATCTGGGAAAGTAAGGCGTCCGGATAAAGAGCAACCGGAGCCAGCAGTTGATCTAGTTCTTCCGGCGTTGGCAGTGCCGCTTGCGCGGAGAGCAAGGGACTGGACCCCTGCAACACCATCAGCACGATCAACAGGAAAGTTAGTGACGAACGTAGTTTATTCAGCATAAATTTCCCTTCTCTAACTATTTGACTTATTCGTTGGCGATCTCTTGTTCAGTTCAGAAAGCAGTAACCTGGCCGACTCCGGTGCGGTGACCTGGTTGTTGAAGACGATGTCCCGCGCACTGATTTTTCGGCCGTATAACTTCTTATTGGCATTGTTGTCGGGGCGGAGAGTAGAGCCGGAGAGAGAGATGCCGGCAAAGAGCCCGCGCGCCCGCGAATACGAAAGGATCTCGGCCCGCAGGGCTACGTCCGTTTCAGCCGAAGCGTTGCGTCCAACCGGGCCTGCAGCAGCGGAAACATCTCCGCCGATTTTTACCTTGCTTGCAAGAATGCTGCGGGCCGAGCGCGGGCTCATCAGCAGCAGCACGAAGTCGGTCGCTTGCCCGCCCAGCTGAAGTCCAAAGCTTCCGCCCTCGAGTGCCATCATGGTCGGAGCTCCCCACGCGCCTTTGAAGTCCTCTCCTCCGCGGCAGGTCATAACACCCCTTCCATAACTTCCGCCAAATCCGAAGGCGAACTTGAGCACGGACGGCAAAACGACCACGCAATCCGCTTTGTCGATAACGCTCTGCGGAATGTCATCCGGGATGTTGAGAATTTCCTTCATGACCTCACCGGCGTTGGCGACGCGATCCTGTTCTTTCTTTTGCGCGAAGACGGGCAAGGTGATGACTAGCAACATGAGCGCAGCACAAATTCTCTTCATAATTTTTCCCTCTGTTTTTCTTTCATCTCTTTAACTTTACCCCGCAACAAATCTGCCGGCGCGGTCATTTGCAATGCCTGCCGATTTTTCCCCGCTGATGGCAAGCGGTGCATTGTTACACGCAAGCAAAGCCTTGATCTGGTTCAGGTCTCGCTCCATGCGTTCCTCGGCCGCTGCGTTTTTCCCAGCCATCAAAATCAACTTGATAGATACAAGAAACACTCCTGACTCAAGAAACAGTTCGTGCGTGATACCCTTGACAGCCAGAGACAAACCAAACAGACCGACGGTCAGCAGAATCACGAGGCCGGACGAGAGATCAATCGACTTCAACAATTTCATGATGAATCTCCTACTCCCTTAGAGCTGCGAGGGCCCTTCAATTTTGTGACAACCTCACGGTCACGAAAATCGTGAGGGCCCCCAAGACCTCTTACCTTGCTGCGGGTACCCATACGCTGTCAGCAGAGCCGAGATCGATCCCCGCAACTTCAGTGTTGATGGTGATGTTCTGAAGCTGCCCTTTCTTCCCAGGCTTGGCTGAGAAGCTCAGCAGATATTGATTGTTGAGCACGTTCTGGAGTTGGTCGAGATAGGGCTGGAAGCTTACTGGCGTCTGCAGGCCGAGGAAGTAAGACTCGCCTCCAGTTACATCCGATAATTTCGCAATACCCATCTGCCCGTTGGTGGCTTCCCAGTAGTTGCGATGCCAACGGCCGACCCCAGGTGCGTATATTGTGTGGATGATGGTGCCTGTCCGCATGGCCACATCGGAAGCCGAATCCACGTCGGGGTTGATGTAGAGGCCGCGCGTCGGAATGCCGCGACGCGCACGGTCGATGCCATCGGTCACCATTAACACCTCGCGCCGGTTGTCGTTGGCGGGCCAGCGCTTCATAAGGTCGATCACGGAAAGGTATGGACTGCCATATGCTCCGGCGTTACCCAACGGCAGACGCAGAGCCTTAGCGGCTGCTTCATGGTCGGTCGTGAAGTTCTGCGCGACCTGAACCGTAGCGTTCCGCATGTAGCCAACGCCGACAGCAGTGGTCGACGGCTGCGCCTTGATAAACTTTCTCAGGTCGTCCAGATGTATCCCTAGGCCTGGATCAGATGCATCATCGATGAGAATGA
>JASIEN010000299.1 GCA_030045935.1 Candidatus Sulfotelmatobacter sp. | reverse complement strand
CCTCGACCAGCTTTCGCTTGTCATGCTGCTGGTCGTCACAGGTGTGGGTTTCCTCATCCATATTTATTCCGTCGGCTACATGTCGGAGGATCCCGGCTATTACCGCTTCTTCAGCTATCTGAACCTGTTCATGTTTTTCATGCTGACGCTGGTGCTGGCCGGCAATTATTTGCAGATGTTCATCGGCTGGGAAGGCGTCGGGCTCGCATCTTACCTGCTGATCGGATTCTGGTTCACGAAAGATTCAGCCGCGTCCGCAGGAAAAAAAGCATTTATCGTCAACCGCATTGGCGACTTCGCATTCCTCATCGCCCTGTTCCTGCTGATCAAGCACTTCGGCTCGCTCAACTTCACTCAAGTTTTCGACGCCGTTAAGCCCTTCTCTCCCGAAACTGCCGGGATCGGACTGCTCACTACGATTGGCATTCTTCTCATGGTGGGCGCCTGCGGAAAGTCGGCTCAGATTCCGCTCTACGTGTGGTTGCCGGATGCCATGGAAGGCCCGACGTCAGTTTCAGCTTTAATTCATGCCGCAACCATGGTTACAGCCGGCGTTTACATGGTGGCCCGTTCGCATGTGATCTTCGAGCGTGCACCGATTGCCCTGACAGTGGTCGCCATTGTCGGAACGCTCACGGCATTCTTTGCCGCGACCATCGGCATCGCGCAAACCGACATCAAGAAGGTTCTAGCCTATTCAACCGTTTCGCAGCTGGGCTATATGTTTATGGCCTGCGGAGTGGGCGCCTTTTCTGCCGGCATCTTTCACCTGATGACCCATGCTTTCTTTAAGGGCTTGCTGTTTCTTGCTGCGGGTTCGGTGATTCATGCCGTCGGCGGCGAGCAGGATATGCGCAAAATGGGCGGACTCAGGTCGTATATTCCGTGGACCTTCCTCACCATGGGCATTGCAACGCTGGCTATCGCCGGAGTTCCTCCGCTGGCCGGTTTCTGGAGCAAAGACGAAATTCTGTGGAGGGCATACCAAACTAGCGCCGTGTATTGGGCAGTCGGCGTGATCACGGCGTTTATGACGTCGTTCTATATGTTTCGGTTGCTTTACATGACTTTCTTTGGCGATTACCGCGGAGCGGGAGCTCAGGGTCATACCTCTCACGCCCACGATTCTCACGGCCACGGCGAGCCGCATGAAAGTCCGATGATCATGCTGGTGCCGTTGATGATTCTCGCCGTGCTTTCACTATTTGGCGGACTGGTTGGGATCGGCAGCCGATTTGAGAATTTTCTCTCGCCGGTATTGGGTTCTGCCGAAGTGAGCGAGGCTGCCGCTCATAGCACCGAGTTGCTCTTGATGTGCGTGTCAGTTGCGGCGGCCTTGCTGGGATGGTGGCTGGCCTATGTGCTTTATTGCGCGCGCCCCGAACTGCCGCAAAAAATCGCCGACGCTCTCGACGGCCTCTATGAGGCAGTAGTGCACAAATACTACATCGATGAACTTTACGCAGCAGTTTTCGTCAAGCCGCTGATCAATTTTTCGACCCGCGTTCTCTGGCAAGATGTCGATCGCAAAGTGATCGACGCCGCGGTAAACGACGCCGGCTACGGCGCCGAGCGCGTCTCCGACGACGTGCGCCACATGCAATCCGGGAACATTCGTTCTTACGCGGGATGGGTCGCCGCTGGCTCCGCCCTGGTGATCGCTTTCATGGTCTGGATGGGGGTGCGATGAACATCGACAGCCTGAGTCCGGCCATCCTCACGCTGGTCACTTTCGTACCGTTGGCGGGTGCGATGCTGCTGTCGCTGTTGCCTCGCCGCGACCGAGAAATTCGCATCTTTGCGCTGGTTGTATCTTTACTCACATTTTTTCTTTCGCTCCACCTGCCGGTCTATTTCCGGCGCCCCGGTTCCGGTTTTCAATTCGAGATCGACAGGCCGTGGATCTCCACGCCCAACATTCACTACCACATGGGCGTGGACGGCATCTCGTTGTGGCTGATCGTGCTTACCACATTTCTCACCCCCCTTTGCGTCCTCATTTCATGGCATTCGGTGCATGAACGAGTTAAAGAATTCTTTATCCTTCTGTTGCTCCTCGAAACCGCGCTGATCGGCGTGTTCACTTCGCTCGATCTCTTTCTCTTTTATTTCTTCTGGGAAGCTACGCTGATTCCCATGGCCCTGCTGATCGGCATCTTCGGGCATGAGCACAAGGTTTACGCCGCGGTGAAATTTTTCATGTACACCATGATCGCCTCGGTCTTTATGCTGGCAGCGATTTTGTGGCTCTACGCGCACACCGGCACTTTTGATTATGTTGCCACTCGCGATTTGATCACCAACGGCGCAATTCCGAAATTTCCTGCCGCGGCGCAATGGCTCTTCCTCGGATTTTTTCTTGCCTTTGCCGTCAAGGTCCCGCTCGTGCCATTTCATACCTGGCTGCCCGACGCTCACGTCGAAGCTCCGACGGCTGGCTCTGTGCTGCTCGCGGGCGTACTGCTCAAGATGGGCACGTACGGCATGCTGCGTTTCAATCTTGGCCTGTTCCCCGAACAATCGCGCCAAAACGCCTGGTGGATCATGATTCTCGCACTTATCGGAATCGTCTACGGCGCGCTCGTCGCCATGGTGCAGCCGAACATGAAAAAGCTGATTGCGTATTCCTCGGTCAGCCATCTGGGTTTCGTTGTTCTGGGAATTTTCAGTTTCACGCAGGCAGGATTGAACGGGGCGATGTTCGTGATGCTCGCTCATGGAATCTCGACCGGCGCGCTATTCATGCTGGCCGGCATTCTCCACGAGCGCCGCCACACCTACGAAATCATGGAATTCGGCGGACTCGCCTCGCCCATGCCGATCTATGCAGCGTCGTATTTATTCATCGTGCTCGCCTCAATCGGCCTTCCTCTGCTGAACGGCTTCATCGGCGAATTTCTTGTCCTTAGCGGAACATTCCAGGCGAGGCCAGTTTATGCAATCCTCGGAGCGACCGGCGTGATCTGGAGCGCCATTTATCTTCTCTGGATGTACCAGCGCGTTTTCTTCGGCAAGGTCACGCATGAAGTCAACAATTCGCTAAGTGACCTTTCCAGCGCGGAGAAATGGGCGGTTTGGCCATGTGCGGTAGCCGCTCTGGTAATGGGCGTTGCTCCCATTCTATGGTTGGCAGCGATTGATCCGGCCGTCCACTCCGCGCTCACGCCGTTTGTCCACGTCGCCAGCAGGATGGTGGGCCCATGACGATGCCAACCGTGGCCCTCCTGCAAACTCTGCCGCAGGCTGCCGATTACACGCGTATCCTGCCGGAAATCGTTCTGTCCCTGTTTGGCTTAGCAGTGATGCTGCTCGAGCCGCTGCTTGATGAAGAAAACAACCAGAAAGTTCTGGGTCTGCTTGCGCTGGTAGGGACGCTCTTTGCGCTCGCAGCAACCTGGTGCATGGCGCAGTCTCCTGGCCTCGCTTTCTGGAGCATGGTTCAGGTCGATGGCTTCAGCGTCTTCTTTCACGTTCTGATCATTGTCATCGCCGCGGTGGTCATTCTCAGCTCTTATGAATACATGGCCGTGCAGCGCATTCGCGCCGGAGAATATTACGCGCTTATTCTTTTCGGCACCGTTGGCATGACCCTGATGTCGTCAGCGGTCGAACTGGTCCTGATTTTTATTGCACTTGAAATCTCCTCGATTTCTTCTTACATTCTCGCCGGATTCCGCCGTAACTCCGCTGCCAGCACTGAATCTTCGCTGAAATATTTTCTGCTCGGTTCATTCGCCACGGCATTCTTTCTCTATGGCGTCGCTCTGATGTTCGGCGCGACCGGAGCCACCAACATCGGCCAGATCAGCCACATTCTCCAGGCGGGACCAATCCCCCTGCTCGCGTATGTGGCTGTGGCCTTCATGTTCGTGGGCCTGGGATTCAAGGTCGCTGCGGCGCCGTTCCACATCTGGACGCCTGACGTTTATGAAGGTGCACCAGCGCCAATTGTCGGCCTGATGTCGACGGCTCCGAAAGCAGCAGCGTTCGCCGTTCTCCTGCGCATTGTCTTCGTAATCGACGTGCATGCACTGTTCTGGATCATCTGGATTTCGGCTGCGCTTTCCATGACTCTGGGAAACATCAGCGCTCTGGTGCAGAGCAATGTGAAGCGGCTGCTAGCGTATTCCTCGATCGCGCATGCGGGTTATATTCTTGTGGCGTTCGCCGCAGATCCGGCCTTGGGAACTTCTGCCGTCATGTTCTACGCTGCCTCGTATGCGGCCATGAACCTGGGCGCATTCGCGGTGGTCAGCCATTTCGCTAATGTCGGCGAACGTTATGTTTCGCTCGAAGATTATCAAGGCCTGGGCCGCAGTTCGCCGCTGCTCGCCGCCACGCTCACAATCTTTCTGTTGTCGCTGATTGGAATCCCCATGACCGGTGGCTTCTTTGCGAAGTTCTATGTGTTCAGTGCAGCGATCAAATCCAATCTGATCTGGCTCACGATCATCGGCGTGCTTAACAGCGGCATCGGTGCGTACTACTACCTCCGAATCATAGTAATGATGTACATGCGCGAGGCGCACAAGAGGGTTCCCACAACTCCGCCGCCCTTCGCTCTTCGGCTGGCGTTGGCGGCGTGCATGGCTGCGACACTTTATCTTGGCCTCTCGCCCAACCGAATCCTCCAGTATTCACAGAACTCAGCGCAGGAGCTTGTACGCAAAACTCCGCCGGAAGCTCCTGCATCGACTGTTTCTTTGCGTTGAAGCAAGTGGTGATCGCCACAACCAGCGCTAGTCTAGGACCCTGAGATCAGGGGCACAAACCGCACCGCCTCGCGTACTAAAACGACAGGCCGCCCCGCAATCTTCCGAATCAGCTGCAACTGTTGCGCGTCTGGCGTGCCTACAGGAATCATCATCCGTCCGCCTTCAGCCAATTGCTCCCACAAAGCATCTGGTACCGCAAAAGCCGCGGCTGAGACCAGAATTGCATCGAATGGCGCGGCCTCACGCAGTCCCAGCGTTCCATCGCCGGTAAGCACGCGAACATTACTGTAGCCCAACCGCTCCAGCGTCCGCCGGGCATTCTCCGCGAGTACGGCGTGTCGCTCAATAGAAAACACCGGGCCGGCGAGTTCGGCCAGCAGTGCCGTCACGTATCCCGAGCCTGTCCCAATCTCCAGCACTTTCTCGCTGCCACGCAACTCCAACGCTTCCAGCATCACGGCGACAACATAAGGCTGCGAGATTGTCTGTCCATTGCCGATCGGGAGAGGACTGTCTTCGTAGGCGTGCCTGCGATAGGCTTCAGGAACAAATTCTTCGCGAGGCACGCGCAGCATGGCTTCGAGCACTCGGGGGTCGGCGATACCGCGGGTCCGCAGTTGAGACTCCACCATGTTCTGGCGCGCCGCTGTCAGATCGAACATGAAAGGCTATTTCTTGCGCTGGCGGACAAGCAGATCGAAGCTGACCACCCCATTCTGGTCGCGCGTGCCCACAGCTGAAATGTCGCGGTTGAAATAGTACTCCCCTTGGATGATCTGCTCCGCGCTTTGGGACACATTGGTCGAGTACGTCAGCGAAACGTGATTCGCGAACTGCTGCTCGATGGTGATTTGGGGACTGTTACTGATAGGGTTGGTTTCGGTAGTCAATCCCTGCGGGTCGATTTTGATGTTACTGGCGCCGAAAAGCCTCTGCCAGCGGCTGGTCACGCTGTTGCTCAGAGCTTCGTTGAGGATTTGGGCGCTCGCTTGGTCGGCGGCGTAGGTGCTCTCACCACCCGCCTGCTCCTGAAGTTGCTCGGTCCCTCCGCTGGTCCGCCCCAGGGCAAGCAGCGCAATAATATCGGACTTGGGCAGCGGCGGCTCGGAACGATAATTCAAATTCAGCCCACGGTCCGGCGTGCCGCTGAGCGTAACGTTGAGATCGTAGCTGCGTACCCGGGTTGAAGCCTGCAAATTCAGCTGAGGTTCAATTGCCACCGGGTTGGCGAATGTGATGTCGCCGCGCTCCAGCGTGAACTTGGTGCCGTGAAACGTGGCCTGCCCTTCGAGAATGTCGACGCGCCCCAGTACGGCCGGCCGGCCGAGCGTGCCCCGCAGCCGCAGATCGGCATCGCCGGAAAGCCGCGCAACCGCCGTGCGCATCTGCAACTCCGGCGAAGTGGTAACGTGCACATCGAGTTTTACATTGTTCAAACCAGAGTTCGCACCGGTAACGGTAGTGAATTGGCGGCCCCGCCCGAGATACGCACTGAAATCGAAACCGGGCGTTATGGACATCTTGTTGACGCGAATATCCCCCGAAAGCGTGGATGCGGAGCGAGTTCCCACCCAATGCAATTCCGCGTCGGCAGTTGAGCTCACTCCCGGAGGGTAGCGCAAACGGACATCTTTCGAGGTTCCCGTGAGGTTGAAATTCAACTGCTGGTTGAAATAAGTCGCGTCACCTCTCAGGTCAACCGTACCGCCGCCAGTGTGGGCGCTGAGGGTATCAATGTGCAGATAATCGCGCGAGAAATCGATGGATCCGTTCAGTTCTGTGAGCCCGCTGGGCAGTCCCGCGTATGCAATCGCTCCATTCGCTAAACGAAGCCGCCCCTGGGGCAGCGGCTCGTTGAGCGTCCCTCCGATGGTCACATTCAAGAGGATCTGACCCGAAGACGTGAAGTTCGGATCCAAGGTTAAGAGCATTCTCATATCGAGAGCGCCATCCGCGCTCAGGTCAAGAGCGCGCTCCCCACCAAGCTGCATCGATCCATGGGCCGTAAGATCGGCCCCTTCGCCCGCTAAGTGGAGACCGTCGATGTTTAAAATCTCATTTGTCAGGGAGAGTTTTGTGGGCTCTCGCTGTTGCAGTTTCATACCCTGCATTTCCAGTGCAAGCGCATCCAGAGTGCCGGCCAAAGTCCAGCGGGCCGGATCGCGCAGCGGCCCTCGCAACTCAAATGAACCCCCGACTGCAGAGTGTCCGGCAAAGCTGCGGCCTGCATACATTCTCCAAAGCGCGTCTACAGGAAGCTGGTTGGTCCGGAAATGCAGATCGGCCGGGTAGCCATCAGACAGGCCGACGCTTCCAGCAATCTGCAATGATCCGTGCTGAAATTTTGAATTTCCTGTAACGCGCAAAGTGTTTCCTTCAGTGCTCGTTTGCAGATCGAAGTCGCCGGCGAGTTCGTTATCCAGAGTGAGATTTCTCACATTCACAGATGCATCGATGACAGGAGAATCGGCTGTGCCAGACGCTTTGACCACAAAATCTGCCTGACCATTTACAGGAAAGCGACCCAGGCGAAATTGCGGCAGACCCGCGAGATCGAAATTGTGTCCTGTGAGATCAACCATGAAACTTCGAGCAGGCAAATTGTAACTGGCACTGCCCGTAACCACTGCTTCTTCGTGAAACAAATGCATGTTGGAAAATGCAATCTCACCGTGATCCAGGCGAAAAGCGGAATCGAACTGGCGCATGCTTTCACCGTAGGCAGAGCCGTCGACCAGATGAATCTGCCCTTGCGCATGCGGATTGGCCAGCGTCCCACCACCCTGAAGCGCACCATCTGCCCGGCCCGAAAGCGGGTATTTGTAACCCAGTAACGCCTGCAATCCGGCAACGTCTGCATTCTGAATATTTGCACGCAGTGTGAAATTGCTGTCGCCGGTCAGGTGGCCGTGCTGCAGGGTCGCTGAGGCATCGAATTGTGCCGAGGATCTATCCCTCCTAAGGTCCGCATTATGAATAATCAGATTCTGAAATGACGCTTGCAGCGATGCCGAAAAAGAATCCCAATGGGTTTCGAGCGGTCGACTGTTCTTGGTTCCGCCAAGGTCAAACTCGAAGTCTGCAATCTGCAGGGTGCCGGTAATCTGTGGGGAGGACACCGAACCCGTCATGCTGCCGGTAAACGTCGCACTTCCGTTCAGCTTCACGGGAATCAGTTCTGGGCCTCGGACCACTTCGAGCACCGGCAGCCAGTCAGCAATGCTGGATGTGGTTAAAGACAGGTGCATTGCCGACGTCGCGGACAATAACCCCGAGGCCTGCACCCGCGAGGTTGGAGTCTCCGCCGTGAACTGCGACAAATTGAGGGTTGAATCTGGTATGTAATAAACGCCCTGCGCGTGAACATTGAGCGGCACTTCATCTCTTTCGGCGTGTGCCGGAGGATTCAAATCGAGCGCAAAGCTGATTTCCGTGTCGATCGGTGTGCCCTTCCAGCGCGCTTCGATATTGGCTGATGCCGATCCTGCGGGATGGAAGCGGGGAAACGGATGCGCCGGTGCATTGAGCGCGTCCGCGAGCGAATTGGCGGAAACGTCGCGCACGTGGAGCACGACAACTGCATTTTGAATTGCCTGGCGCTTCGGCTTCACATGGGTGGATTTTCTCGCCAGCGGAGCAGCAGAAATCGTCGCGGTCTCTAGCATCTTCTTCATGCTGACCGTTAAATGCTGGCCTGGTGCCAGCCACTGGTTCCACTCCGCATCTCCGTTGAAGCTCCCGCCGAAAATTATTCCCTCTATCTTCGAAAGCTTAAACACCTGGTCAGTGATTGAATAACCGCTGCTGACCGAGGCGCGTGAAAAAGAAATCTCGTTGTCCTGCCAGCCGAGATCGTTAAGCGTCAGTAAGCCCTCGGTCGAGAACTGTTCCAGCGACCATTCGCCGCGCCCTTTCACCTCCATCACGCCGGCTCGAACCTCACGCCTGCGGGCGATCGACGCCGCATCAGGAAGATCAAATTGCCCCTCATACTGTCCCGTGAAATGAGGGTGGCGAATGTCAGTAATCTCGCCACTGGCTGAAAAGTGTGAATGCCCCGAGTTCCAGGTGAGCGACGGAATCACGGCAGAATTCGAGCTGAGACTGAACTCAACAGCGCTCATCCACCCAAAGGGACGGCATCCCGGCAGCTTCGTATCGACTGATCCAACTTGAACGCGGCCGTCGTAGCGCCGGTGCAGAAACGCATAATTCATCTGCAGGGCGATGTCCCTCGCCGAAAAATCCAGCGGCAGCTTTTGTTCATCCCACAGTATTTGTCCATTCCGCAGCTGGAAATGGTCAATCGACAGTGCAAACAACTGCTCGATGGTTTTTTCCGGCGTCAGGCTACTGGCCGTGGTCCCCGGAATATTGGTCGTTCCGTCTGGATAGAAGGCTACGTGGATGCTTGGCTGATCCAGCGTCATGTCATAAAACGCCAAGCCCGAGCCGAACAAAGATCTTAATTTCAGCCGCGCCGAAATGCGCTCGACGTGCGCTAACGGCACATCACTGGCAGCCTCCCTGCCATGAATGGTGATTCCGCGAACGGCCACCTGCAAGCGAAAGGGGGTGGTATGAATGCTGCCGATTTCCGCGCGACCCCCGGAAATGCGTTCCAGTTCCGCAACCAGCCGCCGGCGCACCAGCGATTGAAACGATTCGGTGTGAACGTAGATGAACAGGCCGAGCACCGCCGTGATAAATGCGGCGGCGAGGATCAGCAGGTACTTGCCCCACTTCCAGCGTCCCGGCCTGCTGGACGGCTTGCTCAAGGCGATTGGACTCCCGTGTTCAAGCCCGAGCCGAGCGACCCAGGCACACTAACCTGACCTTCAGAACGCAATGTGTGCAGCCATGAGACCAGCAACTCACCCACCTTCTGCTCGGTGAGCACCTCACGAATTTGCCCTGAAACTTCTGACAGAGGAACCTCGACTGCACCCTTCTGTTTTAACTTCGGCACAAACTGCTCATGATAATAGGCCTCGATCAACTTGGGATCGATCTCGACTGCCGGACGCAGGCGGGCATCCACCAACCGCATCAGCTCGATCTGCTGCCGGATGTGCGCCTGCAAGTCATCTTTTGTAAGATGGTATCGAAGAAGGGTCGCCTGCCAATTCTCAGCGTTCGTCGCTCCAGGAAACTGTTTGCGGATTTCGGCAACCCGCGCCGCAAGCTCGGTGTCGCTAACCTGGGGGAAATCAGATGGCTTCATCTGCTCACGCAGCAACTCCTGATCAATCAGGCGATTGAGCATGGCGCGTCGCTCTTCCTCAGTGAAGTCAGCCAGCTTCCGGTTTTCGGAAAGCGCCTCGTAACACATCGCCTCGTCCCAGTCGGATTGCAAAATAACGTGGCCGTTTACGGTTGCGACGATGCGGTCGATCACATCGCCCGCTGCCCGGCGAACGAACGGGAAGGCGAATGCCAGGATCGCGCAAGCGGCGGGAATAATCGCGTTTCTTATCCGGCGATTCATCAGAATGGTTGACCTATGCTGAAAAAAACGTTAAAGGGAGCCAGGCGCTGACTTTCAAAGCTCGTGGCTTGGCCCGAGGCATTGAATGCAATCCCTTGAAAATATCGGGTCGGGTTTAGATTGTATCCGAAGTCGAACCGTAACGGCCCGATGGGTGTTTTATACCGCAGTCCGATGCCCACGGCATGGGAAGTGTAATCATATCCACTGTTGTCGAAATATGTCATGCAGGAAGGGATCGGCACGCCTGTACTTTGCAAACACTGCGCCGGGTCGGGCTGGTGCCAGCGCAATGCTGCCTTCAACATGTCGTGCTCGGCAGTGTAGACGTTGCCCATATCATGAAAAATAGCGAAGCCGAAACCTTGTCCAAGGTAGGGTAAAGATATTTGCGGAAGGCGGAGCTCCTCACTGTTCACGAACAACGCTGATCCGCCGACCGGAAAGCCTGAATCGGGATCGCGGGGTCCTGCCTGATTTAACCCGAAGCCGCGATGCGAGTTTCCGCCCCCGGCAAAAAACTCTTCCGGTAGTGGAATTACGGTTATATTCGTTGGGCAAGTCGTGACCAAGTTACTTACGGTGCACGCCCCTGGCGGCAGAACTCGTGTTCCCCCATAGGCCTGTTCTAATCCGAGGGTGGTGGAGCGAGCGAAGACAAACTTGTGCGCCCCAGGGCCAAACCCGTAATAAGTCGAATCCTGACCGAGGAGACGGCCAAAATCCGCTTCAGAACCAAAGAAACCCAGGGCGGTTGCGCCGTCTAGAGTGAAGTACTGTCCTTTGGTGCTCTCCAAGGGATTGTCTCGGTGATCGCTGATGAAAGTAAATCCCGGGCCGCCCACGCGAGCAGGGAGTGAAAACAAGCTGAATGCGGCGGGAGAGAAAGTCGCCTGGAAATCGGTGGCCTTTACTCGGCGGTAATCGAAACGATAGGTAATCGATGTAGAGCGGTTGGGACGGAACCGGCCGATTTGCTGCAGCAGATCGATCCTCCCCTCCAACCGCTGCGAGGTAAAGGTGGAGACATTGCGGCTGTTGTCATAAAAAAGCGTGAAAAAAAGCTTCAGCTGGTCGTTATTGAAAACCTTCGGGATTTCGTACCTGATCAGCCCGCGCTGTTGGATCCGGCCCACGTGAGACTCGAAGGTCAGCGTCTGATCGCGCCCGCCAACATTCAGCCTGCTGATGCCGAGGCCCACGCGCGGACTGATCCCGGTCGTTCCCGCCGGAGCTGTGCCCACGGGCAAGCCGGTTTCAAACTCCAGCCCGCCGTCGTAGGTGAATGTGTAGCGCTTCGCCTCCTGCACCTGCACCAGAACATTTTTCTGTGGGTCCTGGCCCTCGGGATTCTGCACCGCCGTATCCACCTGGCTGAAAATGCCAAGATCATAAAGTTTGCTTTGCGTGTTGAGCAGGTCTTGCTGGCTGAGTGGTTCGTGCGCGGTTACCTGAATCTCGCGCTGCACGATATAGGGTCGAGTGTGCTCAATGCCCCCGGTCAAAATGCGATTCACGAAAAATTGCGTACCTTCGTGGATGCTGTACGTTATCGCTTCGCGGTTCGGTTGCCCTGAAAAGGGTTGGGCTGTTACGTCGAGCGTGGCGCCGGAAAATCCGTGATTAAAATAATAGTCGAGGATAGCCTCGCGGTCGGTGGCGAGGTTCTGTTCTGAGTAGGGCTGGCCCACGACGGTATTGAGTTCGGGAAAAGCATGGGTTGGAATCTTTTCATTGCCCGTAATTTGAAACGCTCCTACTAGAGTCTGTAATCCCTCGTTGATGTAAATGTGGACCGCCAGTCGGTTATCCGAGCCGTGGTAATTATCGTCGACCTTGGTCTCAATTTTCGCGTCCCGGAACCCATTCGAAGCATACAAGGTCTTGAGATTGTCGACATCAGCTTTAAGCAGTACATCACTGTAGTTCCCTTGCGAAAAGACTCCTGCCTGGCGGATTTGAAGCCTTTGCCGCAGCATCGGTGTCGGAAAGTATCGGTTCCCACTGATGTCGATCAGCACTAACCGGTGCAGCGGGCCAGGGTCGATCTGGTAAATCACCCGCAGAACGTCATTGCCGGTCTCTTTTACAACTTCGACCTTGGCATCGAAGCGTCCCCGGCTTTGCAGGTAGTTGACGAGATTGCGCTTGCCTTCATTGAGCAGATCGTCATCGAGCGCGTTTTCTTCGTAGACGGGTATTTCTTTTTTCATCACACTGCGGCTGATATGAAAACCTTGCGCATAGATCACCACCGCCGGGCCAGGGTCGACCTGATAGGTATAGTCCACGGCGTTGGTTTCGGGCCGGTATCTCTGCTCTGCGATCAATACCTGCGCCAACACCCGCTGCTGCTTCTGAAGCTTCTTGCGCAGCCGGTGCAGGGAATTTGTAACGCGAGCTGCGGTAACCTGGTCGCCAGGATGCATGCGGGCAATGTCTTGAATCTGCACATCCGAATACGACGAATGCCCCGTGACCTTCACCGTCCCAATGTGTGCCGGTTCTCCCGGTATTATGTGAAACAGAATATTTACCTGCTGAGTGCTGAGATCGGAAACGGTCTCTGGCGTCACTCGCGCGCGAAAATAACCGTTTTCCTGCAACAACTGGCGGATGTTAACCAACGCCTGGTCGAGATTTTCCACAGCATAAAGCTCGCCTAATTGGAACTTTGATGCGTTGACGATCTGATTTCGATTTGGCCGGCTGGGAGCCCCCTCCACATCTATTGCGCCGACAAAAAAATTCAGGGATGTCCTGAAGGTAAGAATGACCTCGTCTCCGGAGGGAACTGCCTCCACCTGTATGTCGGCGAATTGCCCCGTGGCGTACAGCACCCGAACGCTCTCGCGGACCTGGTTGCGTTCGAGCGGTTGCCCCGTTTTGAGCGGTACCATTTCGAGCAAGTGTGGGCTGTCGGGCGCGCCCGGCAGTTCGATGGATTTCACAATCCGCCCTTCGTATTCCGCCATCGACGCCAGGGCAGATGCAGGCTCTTGCGCTCGCTGACCGCTACTCGGATAGGGTGGTAGCCCGGCGTGCGCAGCCGGAGCCACCAGTAATACAAAATAGATGAAGAGTGAAGAGTGCCGTCTCAGCAAATAATATCCTTACGCCCGTTATCTAGCTTCGATGGAGCGTGCGATTTGTTGCGTTGCACGTCAGGGCTCCGGTCTGGCGAGGTCGCGCAAGCCTCTAAGAGGCCTGCGCCGCTTTCACGAAACTTCCACCCCTGTGCGTTCGAACGCCCCCCGATCGCGCTTCACTGTCCCCACTTATAATAAAGGTTTCATATGCACGAACTAATGACCTCTTTGGGGCGGGGATGACACAAGCGAACCCGGCCAAACCACGATTCGAGCGCTACTCCCGCCAGATTCTGTTCCGCGGAATCGGGGAGGAGGGCCAGGCTCGTCTGGCCGCCGCCGGCGTCGCGATTGTGGGTTGCGGTGCGACCGGTTCGGCACTGGCGTCATTGCTGGCTCGCGCAGGCGTGGGAATGCTTCGCATCATCGATCGCGATTACGTCGAGGAAAGCAACTTACAGCGCCAGTCGCTTTTCGACGAAAACGATGCCGCCGAGTCTCTCCCGAAAGCGGTCGCGGCGGCGCGCAAGCTAGCGTCGTTTAATTCGTCTATCAAAGTCGAACCGATGGCGCAGGATCTAGTTCCTGGCAACATTAAAGTATTACTTGATGGAATCGATCTATTTCTCGATGGAACCGACAACTTCGAAAGCCGATACTTACTCAATGATTTCGCCATAAGCCGGTCAATTCCCTGGATATACTGTGCCGCCGTCGGCAGCTACGGTGTGACGCTGAACATCATCCCCCGCAAAACCGCGTGCCTGGCCTGCATTTTTCCCGATTCGCCCCGTGGCATGGTCGAGACTTGTGAAACTTCGGGAATTCTGAATTCGGCCGTAAACCTGGTTGCCTCTATCGCCGCCACTGAAGCTATCAAGTTCCTCATCGGAGGCGAAGCAGCATCCCGGCTACGCACAACTCTCTGGTCCTATGATGTGTGGACGAACGAGCAAGCTGAAATCACCGCGTCCACGCCGCGGCCCGGCTGCCGCACGTGTGGCGAGGGCAATTTCATCCATCTTGCCGGCGAAGGGCGCCCGCACATCACCATGTGCGGACGCAACTCCGTGCAAATTCACGAGCGTGCCCGTCCCATCGATTTTCCAGAAATGGAGCGGCGCCTTCATTCGCTCGGCGTCGTGCGCCACAATGAATTCGTGCTCAAGTTCTGGCGCGAGCCCTATGAGATGACGCTGTTTCCCGACGGCCGCGCCATCATCAAAGGCACTACCGATGCCGCCGTCGCCCGCAGCCTTTACGCCCGCTATGTAGGGAGTTGAACGCCTGCGGTGTCTTCGACCAGCTTTTCTTCTTCTCTTGTTTGACGGAGAAACGAATCTCAAAATTCGGCGCTCAAATTGTTCCCGTCTCTAGCCAGACAAAATGCGTTATAAGGACGACAGAATGGTTAATTGTAAAATAGAAGCCGTCAGGAACAAACGTCATTTTTCAGCTATTTTCATTCCAAACCGCAAATGGATCATCATTTTCGCGCTGGCCTTTATCGCTCTGCCAATGGCATGGGCGCAGATGCCGCAGCCACAAGTGCCAAAATCTGCTCAGCCGAATCAGACTCAGCCACCAAAAGCCGCAGCCCCAAGCCCATGCCGAGAGCAGGAGAATCTGGCCCAGGGACGAAAAGATGACCCGCAAAGTGCTGGAGTTGATCGGGAGCGATGCCGAACTGAAGAAAGCCGTTTCCGGCGTCCCAAAGATACGCTCAGCAGTGAAGGGCTAATGGGTGCACTACAAGTGCTGTGTGGCAAGCTTCTAGGTCGCCGCGGAAGCAGACTTTGACGATGTCTCTTCCTGCTTGGGATCTTCTTTCCCTTTTAGGTCGTGATCCAGCGGCAGCCGAACATGGAACGTAGTTCCCTTTCCCACTTCGCTGGTAAAGGTAAGTGTTCCCCCGTGCCTATCCACGACCACCGAGCGGGCGATCGCCAGGCCCTGGCCCGTCCCTTTGCCGCTTTCTTTCGTGGTGAAGAAAGGATCGAAGATTTTGTGGCGAATATTTTCCGGGATCCCGCACCCAGTGTCGCTGATGGAAATTAAGACCGAGCTATCTTCTCGAGCCGTCCGAACTCTGATGAGACCTTTGTCTTCGTTGCTTTTCTGCGTCTCTCCACTTGCGTTCCCGTTTTTTCTGGCTTCACCGATCGCGTGGGCTGCATTAACGAGCAGATTAAGGAAAACCTGATTCACTTCCCCGATGTTGCAATTGACCAAAGGCAAAACCCCTAGTTCAGTTTCCACGTTGGCAACATACTTCAGCTCATTGCGGGCGACAGTCAAAGTGCTGCGTATGGCTTCATTGATATCGGTAGCTGACTTCTCCTTTTGGTCCGGATGGGCAAATACCTTCATGGCGCGCACCAGGGTGGCAACGCGCATCACACCATCCTGAGACTGTGCGATGGCCTTGGGAATCTCTTCCAGCAAATAGGGAATATCGAGTTCCTTCTCGGCTTTGGCCGCTTCTTCACTCAGAGTCGCGGCTGACCCTCCCTCACCTGCATGTTTCCGGAAATTGCGGTATGTTTCCAACAGCTTCGCGATATCTGCAAAGGCATCGCTCAGAAACCCAAGGTTATCGCCCACAAATTGGATGGGAGTATTGATTTCATGGGCAATGCCGGCGGCCAGGCTGCCCACAGCTTCAAGTTTTTGCGCCTGGCGGAGCTCAAGCTCAAGACGGTTGCGTTCGCTTAGATCCTGGGCGATGACCAGGCAAGCTTTGTGATTGTCGTATTCGAGACGTTGAAAGTGTATTTCCACATCGAGGGTGCGCCCATCTTTGCTGCGATGTTTCCACTGTCCTGCGTGGCCTCGTGAGGACTTCACGTCGCGCATGTAATGAGCGAACTGCTCTATCTGTTCAGGAGAGCGAATATCGGTCGCCTTCATGCGCAGGAACTCTTCCCGGCTGTAGCCGTATTGCTGCACTGCAGCCTGGTTGACTTCGAGAAAGTCGTAGGTTGCGAGATCAAAGACAAAAGCCGCATGGGGGATGGTGGCGAAGAGCAAGCGCCCGCGCTCCTCGCTTCGTTCCAGAGCATCTTCAGCTTGCTGGCGGTCAATCATGGGCCCGATTTGTCCGGCGATAGCCATCAGCATTTGCATTACCTGTTCATCGCGCTGTTGCACCTCACGACTGAACAATTGCATGACACTCAGCACCGCTCCCCCGGACATAACTGGAAAGGTAACAACTGTGCGCATACCCCAGATGGCCGCAATTTTGGCCGGACCCTGCACAGAACTTATGTCCGAGATCCAGCCCGGATAACGATTACTCCACACGCTCCCCGCGATGCCTTTGCCGGGTGGAAATGTGAGTTGACGCTGGGCAGCTTCGAGACCGCTCAGTGCAAGGACCGATCGATGCCAGCTTTCAGTCCAGCGCAGCACATTGGCTTGCCGGTCCACGGCCCACAGGACGGCGCAGTCCCAGCCCAGCACTTCACACAACGATTTCAGAATTGCCGGTGTTGCCTCTTCCAACCGGTTACATTCCGTGAGCGCTCGCGCCGTTTCGTACTGCACCCGCAGACTTTCTTCCACCCGCCTTCGCGCCGTGATGTCGGAGACAATTCCATCGGCATGCAGCACACCATTCCTCTCGTAGGTCGTGAGTGCCCGGTCGCGTACCCAGATCCATTCTCCATTCTTGCGCCGTACTCGGAACTCAACGTCAAAGGGCCGACCGTTGACAAAGAGATCGCGGAAACCTTCTTTTACCTTGCCAACATCATCGGAATGGATGCTGGCAAAGAAAAGCCGGGAACCCTGGGCAAAAACATCGTCAATGGCAAATCCACTGAGCCTTTCGATGTTTGGGCTCACAAAAGTGAACTGACCGTTGGCGTCCGCAGTCCATGTGACGTCGGGGATGTTCCCCACAAGAGATCGGTATCGCTCTTCTGAAGCCTCCAAAGCTTGTTCGGAATATTTGCGCTGAGCAACATACAGCGTCACCAGTGAACTAAGCAGCAAGCTGGCCAAAAGCGTCATCCAACTGTTCCACCGAGCCGGCCGAAAACCGCCCGGGCGGGGATAAGCCGCGAGTTCCCACTTACGTCCGCCCACACCAAGTGTCCGCGTCGCCCGGAAACCGGCAGGCAGGTCTTGCACGCCCTCAAGATCAGCCCCTTTCGGATACAGCAATCCTTTCCCTGCCTCGGCATCAAGGTCGAAGATTGCGAGGTTAAGGCCTGTGGACGAACTGGGCACAGCACCGGCCGGCTCAACGATATCTGCCACTCGGAACACGGCCAGAGCAAAGCCCAGCAACGCCTTGCGCCGCTGCTCAACGCTTGCTGGCTCGACCCCTCCCCGGTAAATGGGACGGTATACGAGAAAACCATATTGGTTCGAAGTTTCTTGTACAAGCCTGATGCGGCTGGTGGCGACCAAAGCGCCGGAGTCTGCCGACCGCAGGAGCGCTTTGCGCCGAACGGGGTCCGACGCAAGGTCAAAACCCAGAGCTTTCTCGTTGCCTGTAAAGGGAGCGATAAAGAAAACTGGAAAGTACTGGTCGCGCTCACCCGCTGTGACCAACTGGTCTTGTGAGATACGTTCGGTAAAGTGAAACTCGTCGAAACCGTCGCGACGCGCGTCCTGTTCATATTTCTGCCGCAATTGCTTCGGCACCCGGGGAATCCACTCCAGCGCCTGGATCGCCTGATTGCCTGCGAGCAATGGTGCCGTAAAGCGGTCGAACCCATGCCGGTCGATTTGCGGGTAGGCGTCGAGGAGCGCGCCGAGAGAAACGAGGTTATTGACGGTCAGAGTGATATTGGTCTCAAGCGCACCCAGCCGTTCCTGAGCCACACCGTTGAAGGAAAACTGCGCATTAGCAGTTTCAAGATGGCGCAGCGTAATAAAGATGGCGGCACCGAGCAGAAGGCCCGCTGCAAAAATCCCTAGCGACGAAACTATGCGACGCACAAATTCAACGACCCTTTTCTTCCTTGATTATCGGCAAAGAAGCCACTAGGGTTCAGTATCAGAAACATTTGTAGGCACGCGACTTGCGCACCTCTTGGGTCGTGGCAACACAGATATTGGCGACATGACTCTGGGGGGGTAATACGAGGAAAAACGGCCAAAATACTGGAGATTTGCTGGCTGCCCCCCAGGGATTCGAACCCCGATATGCTGATCCAGAGTCAGCTGTCCTGCCGTTGAACGAGGGGGCAGTGCCTCCATTATCCAACGGCTGGGAATGACGGTCAAATTTTCGAGAACCGCTTTCAACCCTGCTCGAGCCAACTGGCGTAAACTCTAATAAGTCGTCACAAATCAAGGAAGATCGTTCAATGGTCACGATTCTGGAAACTGCAGAAACCTATGCCGAAATCGCCCGCCGTCAGCTTGAACCCGAGCAATGCGCGCTGATCGTGGTTGATATCCAGCAAAAACTCCTTCCGCCGATTGTTCAGAGGGAACAACTGGTGC
>JASIEN010000298.1 GCA_030045935.1 Candidatus Sulfotelmatobacter sp. | reverse complement strand
TCCACCGCGACCGCTTTTCGGCGTTCGCGAATCTAAATTGAATTTCGGGCAAGAGACACCGAGACACAAGGCGAAATAGGGCAATACAGACCTAATTCCAGGCATAGATTTCCCGTTTTTAATTTTGGGAATGAGTCAGCGGCGAGAACTACGCAGACGAACCGGGGAAACTCCGTGGGATTAGCCCGCTATAAGGGTGAGCCGGAATCTCCACCAGACGCCGTCTGAGCGCAACTATCAGTGTTCGGCAACCGAGGCACAAGCGCCAACATATGGGATAGAACTTCAGCATGAGCGCGGTCAAACCTCGCAACAGGACCGGTAAAAAGCGCCTGTGATCGCAGTCACCTGCAGTTGTGCCCACCATCATCGCCATTTGCGGGGCAGAGCGCGACAATCAAACTGAAGAATTCCGAAGCTGGCTTCTCGCGACCATAAATGTGGTGAGTGAGCTAGATAGCGAGTGGCTTCGGCACCCACCATTGTGGCCAAAGGGGGACTTACGGCCATGAAAGCAACCATCGAAAAGCGAGAATCAGAAGTCAGAGAGACCGCGCCGGCTCAACTGCCCACGCCGACTGCTGAAGACTTGCGGCGGTTAATGAACCTGGGTGCACCGGAGCGTGCAATGTTTTCCGACAGCCTGCTGCAATATCAAGGTCAAAGAGGCCGGCAGACTCTGGCTACGACGATATCCTTTATATTCCAGTGCCTGATGCTAGGCGTCCTGTTATTGATTCCGTTGTGTTTCACGCAAGAGCTGCCGAAATCGCAATTGTTAACTTTCCTGGTGGCTCCGCCACCTCCACCCCCTCCCCCGCCACCCGCCGCGCAGGCCGTAAAGGTCATGAAGCAGACTGAAAGCGAAATCCTGTCGAGCGGACAACTACGAACACCGAGCAGAATTCCGCAAACGGTGCAACTGATAAAGGAGGAAGAAGCCCCTCCGCCAATGCCCTCTGGAGGAGGCGTGATTGGTGGAGTTCCTGGCGGGATTCCCGGCGGCCAGCTGGGCGGAGTAATTGGAGGCATCGTAAGTTCCACGTCGAGCCTGGCTTATGTGCCCAAGTTGCAGCCTGTCATTCCAGAACGCATACGAGTTTCGCAAGGCGTGACCAGCGGTCTTTTGATTAACAAGGTGCAGCCGGCGTATCCGCCGCTGGCCAAGGCTGCAAGGGTCCAGGGAGAAGTTCAACTGCGGGCGATCATCAGCAAGCAGGGCACAATCGAGGATCTGCAATTGGTAAGTGGCCACCCCATGCTGGTGCCACCGGCCATTGAGGCGGTTAAAAAATGGCGTTACCGGCCATATCTGCTGAACGGGCAGCCGGTTGAGGTGGAGACAACCATTACAGTGATCTTCACGCTGAATGGTTAGGAAGAAAGGAGGCGATCATGATGCTTTCCTACAGGTTGGTACGGCTGATTGAGACACACGCCGAAACTTTGGCAGATGGCCTCGAGAGGAAAGTGATGGCTTCGCCGTCGCTGCGAGCCTTCCGCGCCATTCCCAAACATGAATTGCGCGAACGCGTGTACGAG
This sequence comes from Candidatus Sulfotelmatobacter sp., assembly GCA_030045935.1. Lineage (GTDB taxonomy): Bacteria > Acidobacteriota > Terriglobia > Terriglobales > Acidobacteriaceae > Sulfotelmatobacter. The sequence continues at coordinate 1,969 of JASIEN010000298.1, read as the reverse complement.
ATCTATCGCAATCTCGGCTCCTGGCTCCTGGGCGAGAGCAATACACAGATCGAGCAGAGGTACCGCGAGATCGGCGCGCGGCGCGCATTGCAAAACGTGCCTTTGGCTGAACTTGTATTGGTGATCGTGCTCACCAAAGAGAATCTCTGGGACTTTCTGGAAAGCGACGCTGTGGTAGATCGCGCCGTGGAAATTATGGGTGAACTGGAGCTGCTGCAGATGCTGGACCGGTTTTTCGACCATGCCATCTACTATGTAGCCATCGGTTATCAGGAACAATTGGAAAAAATGAGAGAACAGGGGCGGGAAGCTGCTGCATGCCCGGCAGAAACAAATTGAGCCATGCGGAGTTCCGGCTCGTGTCCGCGGAGGTATGAGATGCCAGTCATTGAATGCAGACAAGACACAACCGAGGCCGCGAAGAGATCGATTCTACCGATAAAGAACATTCTCTTTGCGACGGACTTTTCTTCTGCATCAGAAGCGGCGTTTCCTTATGTCAGCGCCATTGCCCACCGCTTCGGCAGCACCGTGCATATAGCGCACGTGCTTTCTGATACAAGTATGGCAAGTGTTGCGATGATGACCGGCGGGGTAGATTACGCCTCGATGGGAACACTTTATGACGACGCTCAGGCCGAAGCGCAGCAAAAAGTTGATGAAATTGCGTCGTGGCTGGGGACGATTCCCCGCCGCATCTATGTCCGTCATGGGTTCGTCTGGCCGAACCTGAGCAAAATCGCCGCGGACAACGCCATTGACCTGATCGTTGTCGGGACCCACGGGCGCACCGGGGTGGGGAAGCTGGTGCTCGGTTCGGTGGCCGAAGACATCCTGCGGCGCGCTCTTTGTCCCGTGCTCACAGTTGGACCAAGGGTGCGGGGCCGGGCCAGGCTGCCCGAACTTGGCGGTTCGAGGCGGGCAATCGCGCCAGTAGAGCTGGAGTTGCGGCACATTCTCTGTGCCACCAGCCTGGCTCCCGCCTCTGTAAGCATTGTGCCCGTGGCAGTTGCGCTCTGCGTAGAATTTGAAGCGCAACTGACGCTGATGCACGCGATCGAAGAATACTCCAGGCCGGAACATCGTCCCGGGCCTATGGAGAATGGTATTCGCCAGTTGCAGGCGCTGATTCCCCACGACGCCAGGTTGGCGTACTCCGCGGAAGCCGTAGTGCAATTTGGCGCCGCGTGGGAGTGCATCGTAAAGACCGCCGATGAAAGAGAAGCTGACCTGATTGTAATCGGAGCGCATCCGAGCGAAGGCACATCGCACGTCCCGTGGTCAACCGTGCACAGGGTTGTGGCGCATGCGAACTGTCCGGTACTGACTTTGAGAAGTTGACGCATTCTTGAACGAACTACAGCGGAAGTAAGTTCACCGACGCTCACACCACCTTGTGACCTCCATCACTGCCACCCCCCCGTTGCCTCCCACACAATCGAACAGGGTTCTGTTGAAAGCCCATCGGGAGAATTTCTGTGTTCAAAATCATCCGCGCAGAATTTCTAGCGCCTGGCATTAAACGATTTGTTCTCGAAGCCCCCCGTATAGCCCGCAAGCAAAAGCCCGGGCAGTTTGTGATTCTCCGCATTCATGAGGAGGGTGAGCGGATTCCGGTAACCATTGAAAACTCCGATCCGGCCCGCGGAACCATCAGCATTGTGGTGCAGTCGGCGGGCAAAACCACGCAGATGTTGAATTCGCTGAATACCGGCGACGACATTGCCGACGTCGTCGGGCCTCTTGGCAAGCCGTCCGAGATTGAGAAATTCGGAACGGTGGTTGTGGTAGGCGGTGGAGTCGGAACCGCCATGGCTTATCCTTCGGCGGCGGCGTTCAAAAAAGCCGGTAACTGCGTCATTTCGATTGTGGGGGCACGCAATAGAGAACTGGTTATTCTCGAGCCCGAGATGCGCGCCGTCAGCGACGAACTGCTGATTACGACCGATGATGGCAGCTACGCAGATAA
>JASIEN010000297.1 GCA_030045935.1 Candidatus Sulfotelmatobacter sp. | reverse complement strand
GCGCCTTCGCCATCTTCGGCGCTTTCGGCATCTTCGGAGCCGAGTAGTGCGCCGCCTTCGGCTGATGTGACGAATGGTGCGATCCCGAAGCTTGCCGGAACGACCGCGATGATTCCCGCCGGGAGGATTGTTCAAACGAATTATGCCCAGTACGAGATCCCTGTGAATACGAGCGAGCCGAGGACGGCCGACCGTTGAAAGCTCGCGTGGAATAAGAGCCGCGTGCGTTACCTAGACCTTCTCGTGAAGCGCCCCACGAGCGGCTCGCCATCGTGTTCCGGTCCGGCTGTTCGGAACGTGTCGCCGGGATGTGTGCAAACCCTGCCGAGTTTGGCCGCGATTCATATGATCGACCTGGCGCAAACGAGCGCGCCTGGGTGGAACTCCGGTATGCCATTCCGCCGCGTTCGACAGCCCCGTTGTCGCTAAATGATCGCCAGCCGTTGTCGCCTCGGCGATCGAAACCGGTTCGGCTATGCCAGTACGCCGCAGACTCGCGTCGTCCATAAGGAACGCCTAGCCGGTGATGCCAGTCATGCGCCCACACGCTTGATCCCCACCCGCCACCACCCCAATGAAATCCGAAGCTGTGAAAGAAACCATTGTTCACAAACAATGCATTCGCCAGCCAGCTGAGCGCCCATCCCCAGCCTCGGGGACCAAGCCATCCCAAGAATCCGGGAAGCATTTGAGCCACATCCGCGACGGCGGTAAACACTGCGCCCCAACCACATCCCGCAGCGTATGGAACGGCGGGATAGGCCCCATAAACCGGCGCGCCCCAAACCACATAAGGATCGTACGAAGGAACATAAATGACCTGCGGGCTGGTAGGCACAATCTCAATGGCGGTGCGCGGACCCTGCCTTTCCGTATTCACCTGAAATTGCGGCGTGCTTCTCAGTTGGCCGCGTTGGCGTGCCTCGGCGCGCAAATCCTGGATGGCATTCATCACGTCAGCCTGTTGCGCAACGAATGCGTTCCCGAGATCGGTCATCCATTGCACGTCGGCATTCAACCGCGCCAGCACGTCGGGAAATGCCACCAGTGCCTGCACACTGAGGTCCCAGTTCTGCTGCTGTGCCGCCATCATCAGCTCACGCCCGCGCAGATAGCGGTGATCCTGCATCCACGCGCCCGCATCCACGACTTCTTGCGGATACGTGCTCGCCACAAGGATCTGGCTCAGCAGCGCATCCGGATAAAGCGCAATCGGCACCACGAGATTGCGCAACTCGTCACGCGAGAACGCCGGGTTCTGCTGAGGGGGCGCATATTGCGGTTGAGCGGGCACCTGCTGATCGTATGGCTGCTGCTGCGGGTAAGGCGGTTGCTGATCCTGTGGGTATGCGCCCTGGTCTTGGTCCTGACCTGGGTTTTGCGCTGAAAGCATCGTACTCGTCGCAAGCGCAAACGCAAGCACAACTGAAAAGCTCTTATAGAGAACCTGAGAAAAATGTTTCATCAGCCACCTCCATCCAGCGCAGATCAATATGCGGACGCACTTCAGGGCATCTCGCATTCTTGCACGCAGAAACTCAGCGGGGGTAGCGGCCAGCTGATTCCACACAAATCGACGAACGAAGTGGAATTCTCGTGCCCTTAGTCTACTAAACCCTAAAACAGCCTGGAAGTTGCAAGCCCGCCCGCACGCTAATTCTCATCGGCGGTGGAGGCCAATGCGGCGGGAACGCGTGCCATTTCTTGCTTCTCTTCGCAAAACGCTAATTTCTCGTCGGGCCTCGTCTTAGTTTGCAGCGCTTGCGCGTGTCCTGAGCAATCTGCATCTAACCGTACATGTCCGCCGGGTATCTGTGACCACAACTTGGCCGTATCTACACTGAATTCTCCCCTGATATTGCCGATCTCTTATCTGAACTGTCGGTTCTGCGGGCCTTAGCCGGTTAAACGATTGAAGTATCAGCCTTTCCAGCGGAAAGCTCCGGGCTGCGGCAGGCCGAGGTGGGCGAGCACGCGGTACGCGAACTCGCGCGCCATTTCATCTAAGTTCGCCGGCCGGTAATAGAACGCTGGAATCAGGGGAAAGATGGTCGCTCCCGCATCGGCGGCGCGGTACATGTTGCGAATATGAATTTTATTGAGCGGCGTCTCGCGCACGCACAGCACCAGCGGACGCTTTTCTTTGAGACTAACATCGGCGGCGCGTTCGATCAGGTGCGAGGCATCTCCGTGGGCAATTCGGGCCAGCGTGCCCACGCTGCAAGGGATCACCACCATCGCATCGGCGGGATAGGAACCGCTGGCAACGTTGGCCCCGATGTCGGCGTTGGAGTGCACCTGGATTTTGCGGGCCGAGCGCGAGCCCGAGGAACCGAGAATTTGCCCAACGAGATTGGAGCGGCCCTTCAGCCCCAACTCTTCGGCAATGACGCGGAGGCCGCTGTCGGAAGCGATGAAGTTGATGGCCGTCACGCGCGAGTCGCGGCTGGCGGCGAGCAGCAAATGTTTCAGAAAGATCGATCCGCTCGCGCCAGTGGTAGCGATTGTCAGATTTTGCGGCGGGTGATTGGGCATTTGCCTCCCGGCAGCTTCGAGCCGCGAGCAAACGCGGCATAGAGCGCCCCGAGTTCGGAGGATAGGCAGTCGGTGAATGGGAGTCAAGAACGCATAGAGCAGGGGGATGTCGTTGCTGAAGCTGACGGTCGATAGCTGACAGCTGGTTTTATGGCCTCAACCGCCAATCTTCGTACCCGCCGCAGCGCCGCGCAGCTGACCGCGCTGGCGGGAGTAGAGCGTGAAATCCGCTCCCAGGATTCGCAAAGCCGTCGCAAGTATCTGCGCGAATTCAACCAGGCGTTTACCAGCTACGAGTCAGTCCTCGATTCGCAGCAGTTTCAGGAATTATTGCAACCGGCTGATATCGTGCTGGTGGGCGACTATCACGCTCTGCCCACTGCTCAGCGCTATGCCGCATCTCTATTTGAGCAGCGCGCACTGGTGGGAGACCGCCGCGTTGTGCTCGGCGTGGAAACGATCTTCGCCCGCGATCAACATATCGTCGAGGAGTGGTGGCGGCGCGAGATTGATGAGAGCGAACTGCGGCAGCGCATCCGCTTCGATCTCGACTGGGGATACGACTGGGCCCCGTTCTACGAACTGCTGGTGACGGCGCGCGAGCACGGGGAGGGGATTTATGGTCTCGACTGCATGCCGCGCGAAAACCTTCGCAAGATCGGCGCTCGCGACCGTCATGCCGCCGCCAAGGTTCGCGAAATCGGTGAGCGGCATCCCGGCTCGGCAATCTTCGTCCTCTTCGGCGAATCGCATCTCGCGCCCAGCCATCTTCCACGCACCCTCGCGAAAGAAATTCCTGAGGCGAAAATTCTCACCGTTCTCCAGAATATCGACGCGCTCTACTGGCGCGCCGCGGGCGAGCGTTCGGACAAAATTGATGTTGTGCGGGTCAATGACAATGTGGTGTGTGTGTTCAACGCCACGCCGCTTGAGAAATATGAAAGCTATCGCCTGTTTCTGGATCAATGGAGCCGCTGCGACAACGCACCCGACTTCGCTCCGACGATCTATAACCT
>JASIEN010000296.1 GCA_030045935.1 Candidatus Sulfotelmatobacter sp. | reverse complement strand
AATTCCCAGAGACGTTGCCAAATCGCCGCGGGCGATCTCTTCTGCGCCGACTACGGCTTGCAGTTCGTATTCCGCCTGCGCGGTTGCGCTGCGCGCTTCCAGTACGTCGGGCAACGTGGCCAGTCCATTGTTCAGGCGCGCTTCCGCCGCTTGCTGCACTGCCTGCGCATTCGCCAGGCTGGCCTGCGCGGCATCTTCTTGGCCCAAAGCGTTCAAAAGTTCGTAATCGGCTCGCTGCACCTGGTAAATGACTTTGCGATGTACATCATTGAAGGCGAGGTTCGCCGCCAGAGTCTCGGCTTTCGCACTGTCGATTCGCCCACTCCGGGCGCCAAAGTCGAAGACGGTATAATTCAGCTCAACCGCCGTCGCGAAGTCTTGCACGGTCTGCCGATAAAACTGGGTGCCAAACAAGACTTCGAAGCGATTGGTTTGCGACAAGGCTACCGCCATGAGCGTCGGATACAACTGGCTGCGGGCAATGCCCAAGGCGGCTGCTTGCGCACGTGCGCGTTCCCAGGCCAGGCGCGTATCGGGATTGTGCGATTCTGCCAAATCCACCAGTTCCGTAAGCGAATAGGTCTTCGCTGGATCCACCGTGAATACGGGATTGCGAACGCCCTTCGCTTCTGATTCAAGTTGCTTCTCTGCGGACGTATGCCACGGATGGTCTGGCGAACTGGGCGCGGTCTGCCCGAATGCAGGGCGTAAAGACGACAAAAAGACGGCTAGGGCTGCCGTACAAAATAAAAATCTCACCGTGCTTTGCCGGCCCAGCGGCAGCATCAAACCCACCCGTGACAGTTTAGATGGTTCCTTCGCGCCTCAAGGCCGCGGGATTCTAGCCGTGAAGGCGCCAACCCAGTCTTAGCGGCCGTGCAAGTTCTTACTTCCCTAGGGGAAGAATGCGGGCGACGGCTGGCCGTTAACGCATCGGAAGTTTAACAAATTTTGCGGGAAACTGCGGCAGTGGCCCAAACGGCATTGGCATAAGACTTTGCGAAAACGATTCCGCAAACTTCGGCTGGCTGGTGGGACACCATTCCGCGATCGATTAACGATGCGGACGCGCTTCAACCGCTAAAATCAACATACAATCAACATCGGTTTGTGATACTCGACCCCGGGTGACCGATCCGGCGAAATCTATGATGTGCTCGCTTAATCCTGCAACATCGAAGCAGCGACGCTTTGCCTTCTGACTGGAATTGGTCTCCGCTTGTGTGTCAGCATCGACTGTGTATATCGAGTCAGCTTGACGCGTGCTCGATGCAGCCTGGCTTTTACTGTTCCCACAGGAACTTCCAGAACTGCCGCTGCCTCATTGACCGACAACTCTTGCACGCTGTGGAGACGCAGGACCTCAACATAGATGGGTCCCAATCTCTTGACTCCCTTTTCAAGCAAGGCTTGGCCTTCCTTGGAGAGGTACTCCTGCTCCGGGTTCGGCCTCGTTTCCACGAGATTACATCTCGGCTGAGCTGTACCTGGCGTTGTCACCTCATCCAGCGACGTTTCCCTCTTTCTCCGGTTTACGCGCAAACGCATCAAGGCTGCGTTCATGGCGATGCGAGTGAGCCAGGAGGAGAATCGCGAGCGCCCCTCGAAATACTTCAGATTCCGGAAAGCATCAAGAAATGCGGTCTGAACCGCATCCTCAGCATCTTCCCGATTGCGAAGAATCCGTTGAGTAACACGAAGGAGGGAGGCCCAGTGCGGCATGACAAGACTTTCAAATGCTGCTGAGTTGCCAGCTCTGGCGGACGATAGAAGAGCTGCCTCTTCGTTTGTAACGAATGAAGGTCTGCCGTTCGTTAAATGATCGAATTCGTAGGCTACCGCAGCTGACATTGTGTTGTTTCTCGCTTTCTTGATTTGTCCAACGGCAACGAGGTTCGTCGCTGTTGGCGCGTACAAGAGCGATTAAGCCAGAGCTACGGAGTGGAATCTATTGGACGATGGTATAGATCGATACCTAGGTATCAATCAACGCCACTGCTATTAACGCCGCGTAGATGGGGGTACATGAAATCGGGAGCTTTCGACGGCCTCGTGGTAGGGAAAGCTGATCTTGTGGGTCGCATGACCCGACAGTGGGTGGTATATTCCGATTTGCATTAATGGTCTTGGCGGTGTCGCGGCCACGATGGACCGCCGCTTGGTCTATTGGACCTCTTTTTCCGCTGAAAACACATCGACTTAGGGGCAAGGAATTTCTATTTCTGCCTCGAAAGTGGTATTGGCTGGCCACACATTCGCGTAGCGCAAAATTCATCCCATCTGGGGTTGTGAACGCATCCGCAATTGTTTCAGACTTAGCTCACATCAATATTAGGAGTGGGTATGAGCTTAGCGCAGGTATTCAGTCCTCAGATGGTGCTGCCTTCGATCCGGAACTTTGCCCCAATCGTTTTCGTCGTCGATGAAGACATCTCAGTTCGTGAATCACTGGAGCACTTAATTCACTCCGCTGGCTGGCGGCCAGAAACATTTGCATCGCCAGAAGAATTTCTCGCCCAGCCACGGCCTCATGTTCCGAACTGCCTGATTCTTGCTCTCTCTCATCCGGATACAAACGGTCTCGAAGTCCAAAGGCAAATCGCACGGGAGCGTCCGGAAATGCCGATTGTCGTCATTTCCAGTTACGAAGACATTCCAACGACGGTGCAAGCCATGAAGGCTGGGGCCGTTGATTTTCTCGTGAAACCTTGCAGTCACGACACTTTGCTGGCGGCAATCCGCCAAAGCCTTGAACGCAGCCGCCTGTCTCTTGAGCGCGAAGTGGAGTTGCGCGATGTCCGGAGCTGCTACACTTCTCTGACTCCTCGCGAACGGCAGGTCATGGCGCTGGTGGTCTCCGGCTTGTTGAACAAACAAATCGGCGGAGAACTGGGCATCAGCGAAATCACGGTAAAAGCACACCGCGGGCAAGTCATGCATAAAATGAGGGCTAATTCTCTCCCCGACCTGGTGAGGATGGCCGTCAAGCTGCGCCCCGCACGTCATGCAATTCATCTGGCGTGAAGAGATCAGCTTTAGCAACTGGCTTCAGTGACATGATTTGCGCCGCCGCGGGTCCTTAGAGTACGCGTGCCACCAATTCCGGAGCTAGACCACGACGGCTTGAGTTTGCACGTCCGATCTTAGGGTTTCAGAAGAGACTCGCCGTATGCGATGGGGATGGCAAAATTCGATCCGCCAAAATCGCGCACCATCGCGAAGTTAATCCCAATCACTTTGCCTTCACCGTTGAAAAGAGGACCGCCAGAGCCGCCATGGGTCGTTTGCGCATCATAGATGATCTTGTCGGGCAGAACGTCGCCGATGTGGCCCTGCGTGACCACCGGACGGATCATGTGCCGACGCGCGAGTTCTTCCATTACCTCGTTTGGATCACCCTTGGTCGCGGTTGCGATGGACCGTAGTGTGTCTTCGCCGGTGCGAGCAAGAATGGCATCAATGCCTGTCGGATATCCAAGCAGCACGACCGGTCCGCCGCTAACCGCCGAGCGGCCACCATCCGCAAAAGCGGTCACTTTGATTTTGGATCCCGAGACATTGCCCTTTAGCAGCGCAACGTCGGCATCTGACGAGATCTTTTCTGTTGTCACAGGGATGCCATGAATTACACCGGGGAAATATGCCGTCATCTCGACCGCCGTCGGGTCAACACCCTGATTCGCCATCTCCTTCAAATCATCGTTGTTCCACCAAGGCTCGGCGACGTGATGATTCGTGAGAATCTGTCCCCTTTCAGAGACAAGGAATCCTGTCCCGAAAACATCGAGGTGTACTTCCGGGCCACTGCCCGTCACCCCGATGAGCGGGTTATTGTGGTCGTCTGTCAGAGGTTCGCCTGCGCTGTTTAATCCGGCAAAACGCAAGTTCAACCCCGTGATGCGATCGCGAAACCCGACTACAACATGAATGAGGCACACGCTGGGCTCATAGGATTGAATGATGGTTTGCGCGACCTTGTCTTCAGTCTCGAGGTGCTGCAGGCGTCCTTCCACCGTGGCCAATTGGTTTTGCAAGGCGGCAACGTTTTCGCTTTTGTTGGTGGCAATCTGTGATTTCAGGTTGTTGCTCTGCTTCTGAAGTTCGATTGCCTCGGAATTTGCGGGTGATGGATTGCGCTGTGAATCGTCCGTCTGGCGTGATCGATCCAGCAATTTTTGCTGAGTGAGCATCCCTGTTTGCAATCGAGTGATCGCGGCGTAGACGCGGGTATTCTGTTGTTGAGTATGGTGATAAAAAATCAGAAAGGCGACAGCGGCGACAGCCAACACCGCAAGCGCCAGGATTCCGCCCACTCGAAGTGTCCGCCGTTCTTCGCTGACCGCACTGACCACCTGCTGGGCAACGTTTCGATTCTCTTCGACCGTCCGTGCCTGTTGGCGAAGTTCTTCAATGGCGTGTTTGTTGCGTAGTTGCCAGCGCACCCGTGCCAACAGTTCATGAGAATCGAAAGGCAATGACAGCACATCGTCGGCGCCAAGATCCAGACCGCGAGTGCGCTCGGCTGGTCCTCCTCGCGACAGCATCACAACCCGTATATTCTGAGTGCGTTCGGAGCCTTTGATTTCTGACAGAAGATCGCAACAATCCAACTGGGGAGGATATGCCCCTAAAATGACGGCTTCAGGACTAAAAGCGAGGACGGACTTCATTCCGTCACGGTAATCGCCCGAAACCTCATATCCTGCGTCGCTCAGCGCATCGACGACACTCTTCCGCACTGCATCGT
>JASIEN010000295.1 GCA_030045935.1 Candidatus Sulfotelmatobacter sp. | reverse complement strand
TAGAAACCCTGTAAGTCACTAATACTATGGCCGCCGTTACGAGGGGCGCTCCAATGCTCGGCCCAGTCGTGCGCTCGAGAAAGTCGAGTTGCTCCGCTTGCTCCTTGGTCACGTACCGGCGATAACTACCCTCCACATGCACGGGGTAAACCTGCCTGGTTGCCGCAACGGGTGCAGTTGGTGCGTCGCGGTATATCTCGATTCTTTTCGATGGCAGCATGGTCCCCAAGGTCGCCCACATAACCAGGGCTACGACCCCAGCTCCAACGGAAACTATTTTTCGCCAACGAGGCAGTTCCGAAAAATCGTACCCTTCGCCCCAGAGATTGGGTATGCCTTCCATTGCGCTAAGGATGTGATCGGAATCAAACTATCCTATTGAGAGCGATTTCTGCCTGTGACCGAAGTAATTCTGTTATCAAGGCAGCGATTCTCTGGCCGGTGGGCCGATACTGGCAGGTACAAAAGAAAGGAACGCAGTCCGAGATTGACCCACCGCTGTGGTGCGAAAGGGGGGACTCGAACCCCCATGGGTTTCCCCGCCAGATCCTAAGTCTGGTGCGTCTGCCAATTCCGCCACTTTCGCAGCGATTCGATTATACAGGGACTTTAGTCCTCTTCTTTGAGCCCCTGCTGGTCCGCCTTTATGCGCTCCCCGAAGGGCTTTTCGTCGTCAAGGTTCCTGACATTGCACCGCTATTCTGAACCCCTCAGCAGGCAAAACAGGTGTATAGTTGGTGCCGGCGGGTGAGCGGCGATTTTCGTTAGTTCAGATGGCGGAATCCAGTCAACTTGCGGAGGTGACCGATGAGTAAAGAACAGTCGGTTCGTATAGGTCGTTGGCTGGCAGGCTTGGCCTTTGCCTTCGTGATGCTGCTGGGCCGCCAAGTAGCCCAAGCTCAAAATCCCATTGCGCAGCCCAGTTTTTCCGGAGAGACCGATCCCGGGATAGCTTATGCGCTATTGACCTACCCGGGCGATCGCACGTACGGCATCACTACCGTTAGCGGTTCAGAGAAAAACTGTGAACCTCACCTCGCAACGCCCGGGCGCAGAAATCCCAATCGGCCGAGGCAACCCAGAAAAGCTAATCCTAATCCTGGAAAACGGAACGCAGACATCCCCTGTCAGCAGCAGCCACTGGCAAAGGCGCGGCATCACGGACGCGGCAAGCGAGTTTAGTGGCGGTTCCAAACGCTCCGCACTGTCGAGCCGCGCTCGACGTGACAGCATTCCGCTGACGACCGTCACTCCGACGGCTTGCAGCTGAACTGAGCCGAAGCCATAATGCTTGCTGTGAGTTTTGAAGAACTGCGTTCACCGCTGCGCTTTCTGCAGTCCACACTGAGTGGTTTTCGCCCTCCCGACTGGCTACAACAATACCAATGCTGGTGGGAAAAAGAAGGCCAGGATATTTCTGATCTTACCGATCGTTCAGGTACGCCGTGGCTGCGGATGTTCGACCTTTCGGGGGGAAGAGTGGATGAGATTTTGTATTCGCCGGATTACTGGCGAATGCTGAAACAGGGTTATCAGACCGGCTTGATCTGGCGTGTGGCGGAGGAGAATAGAGAATTTCCATGCGGTCTTTTTCCAGCGGCACTGGGAATCTACGTAACGTCGTTTTACGATCCCGGGCTGGCATGCCCCTATACCGTTTCGTTGAGCACATTTGTTCCGCTTTCGAAATACGGCGATCGAGAACTTCAGGAGCGCTTTCTGCCCAGGTTGTTACAGAAAGAGAAAGATGTGTGGCAAGGGGCAACGTGGATGACCGAGATCAAAGGCGGCTCTGATCTTGGCGCGACGGTCGAGACGATTGCCCGCCCAGCCGGGAAGCAGTGGTTGTTGACCGGTGACAAATACTTTGCCAGCAATGCCGGCGCAGAACTGGCGGTAGTGGCGGCACGGCCCGAGGGCGCAGCCCCCAATGTGCGTGGATTGGCTTTGTTCCTTGTTCCCAGGTTTCGCCAGAATGGCCAACTCAACTACACCATTCGCCGTCTGAAAGACAAAATCGCAACCCGCTCCGTCCCCACGGGAGAGATTGAGTTGCGCGAGAGCGAGGCCTGGCTCCTGGGGCGAGCCGAAGACGGGATCTATCTGATTCTGGAAGTCCTCAACGTGTCGCGAGTGGCTAACAGCGTGGGAAGCGTAGCCCTCGCCCAGCGAGCCATGGCAGACGCGGCTTCGTTTGCTCAACAGCGGATGGTTTTCGGCAAACCTCTGATCGAACAACCCTTGATGCGCCACCAATTTGATGACCGCCTGCGGCAACTTCGAGCAGCTTCAAATTTGGCCTGGAGGTCGGTCGAGCTTTTGAACCAGGCGTGGCAGGAAAAGCCTCCGTATTCCGAGCGCTTTCACCTGTTCCGGCTGGTGGCGCATTTGGCAAAGTACTGGACGGCGGAGTTGGCAGCGCAAACTGCGAAGTGGGCGATGGAAGTACACGGCGGGTTAGGCACGCTGCAAGAATATCGAGCCGAACGCTGGCTACGAGAGGCGATGATCCTGGCGATTTGGGAGGGGCCCGCGCATCGGCAGATTCTCGATGGCTTGGAGGTCATGGAGCGCAAGCATGCCCATCGCCTGTTGTTTCAGTCGCTCGCCGCAACCGTGGATGCTTCTTCACTGCGACAAATGGAAGAGAAGGTCGAACAACATCTGGCATTATCTCGCGAAGATAAAGAAGCTGGGGCTGAGGCCTTGTTTAGTGAGCTCGCTGCGTTTACGGCAGATGCCTTATTGCAATCTGAGGAAACTAGCGCCCGGTCTTCCAGGTGAAGGAGAGGAAGTGAGCCATCGATGTAAGTGAGCCAATGGATATAATGAAGATAAGTCGAGTGCGGCGAGCGCCGCACTCGCGATCGCTGAGAGATTGCTACTGGACTGCGTTCAGTCCCTGATAGATGAACATGCCGGCCAGCACCAGCAGCATCACGCCGAAACCCGTGCCGAAGATCCAGACGGGCACTGTGAGCCGGTTCATTTTGACCAGCAGTTCAGTCTGCTCCTGCTGCAAGTGTGAGTTAGCTGGATCGAGATAGAGAGAATCTTCTTCGTGCAAGGTGAGCGTGCTGCGATAGATCAGCAAGATGACAAGGCCGACGGCGAAGATACTGCACGCCACGCCAACGGCGATCATCGCAGGAGTCCATGTCCAGGTCATAAGTCACCTCGGCAATGCGCGAAACTCTTAGGCAATTCCTCGG
>JASIEN010000294.1 GCA_030045935.1 Candidatus Sulfotelmatobacter sp. | reverse complement strand
CACCAGCCCGTGTCCTGTTTCGCGGGCTAAAGCGCACAGCCTCGGCATCAGTTCGCGGTACACCTCTTCCGCTCTCACGCCCATGTTTTCGTAAGGTTCGGAGAAAAAAACAATAGCAGCTTTCCTTGTGGAGAACTTTTCCACAGGCGATCGCATCCTGGCGGCAGCCGAAAACGGCGCGCCCTGGACAACCCTATCTGGTGGCAGCCCGCATATACGTACCAGATAATCCCGCTCGAGCTCGCTCTTGGCGATATACAAATCTGACAACAAGCGCTTCGCCAGATAAAATCCATCCATCCCACCGTGATGAAAGTCGAGGGTTGGCAGCCCGCGCCGGGCTGCGAGCAGGACCGGCAGGCATGTGTTCACGTTGGTGTCGTCGCCGCAAAGCACGCCACAAACAGGCTCACGTTCGAGCAGGCGAGACCAGACATCTCGGACGGCAAGACCGTGAGCAATTGCAGATGGAAATTCGTCGAACAGCCCGAGTCGCTGCAATATCGCCAGCTCTGGATACTCCTTCAGGTGGCTCGACAGGTGCGTCCAACTTTCAAGAATTCCCTTCAGTTCGCCGGCTATCGGGCTTGTTCCCGCGTATGAACCCAATTCACGCACTTTCACATTGTCAGGAGTTTCGAAGAGTCTCGCACTCCGCCGTGTGGCGACCAGCAGAAATAGCTGTTCGGGAAGCAAGCGTGCGTACGCAGACGCTACCCTGGAAACATTCGTATACGCGCTTGGAATCAATACCACCGGGCGGCTCTCAGGCTGTTCCCGTCGCTCGAATTGCGCCCGCCAGCGATAGGCCGCGTCATGCTTGTCGAGGACAATCTCTTTTATCTGGGCCGCGGAGAAATCGCGCGACACCCGCACGTAATGCCGCAGTCGGTGCAGGCTGCGCGTGGCAAAACCTTCGCCATAAGCCCGCAGTGGAACCCCAAGCAATTTAGCAAATGCTGTCGCCGGCCAGCCTGGCCGGGTTGCCCAAAGAATGGCCGGACGCGGAATTTCCTCGGTCATGCGCCGCAACGCAAGAATCGAAGCCGCTTCCCTCAGAACCTCCAGCGACCGCAGGGACCACCAGTCAATACCCTCCGAATCCAGTAGGCGCCCGCCGCCCACAGATAAGATTCGCCCCGTCTCTCGCACATCTTCGACACTCCGGCTAAACTCCTCGAACCGCAGCAGCGGACAACGCATGATTTCCGCCCACTCGTTCGCAGTCGTGCCTGACGATGTTCCTAAGTCAACGGCGAGGTCCCAGGACTCGCGCGTCCAGGGGCCGCGGCGCGGAGAATCTTCGGGCTGGAGGAGCAGAACTCGCATCTGCACAAGTGAATCAGCGTCAGTGGCCAGCTAGTGTTTCACAAAATCACAGAGCAACATCATTTCTTGGTCCCTTAACTTCTTAGTGAACATTCCGTCTGAAAAGATTTCGCGCCGCCTTTTCGCCCGCCGGCCAGCTTTTCAGCATCTGGACAGCGCGGTATCGAAGCACCCCCCGCAAATGCTTGCTGTATGACCGTGTCAGGGTCACGTGCAATGTCTGGCGGCTGGAATTGGCAAAACGTTCTTTATACCCTTCGGCTCCCAACCCCAGATCAACCACGCTCACACGCGGGTCTTCGCAGGCTTCGTGGATGATCTTGGCAAGCAGGTACAGCCCCGGAGAAAATTCCTCAAATTGTGTAGCAAACGTAGGCTGATACCAGAACCATGAGCCGGAAAAGTAAAATCCATAATTCCAGGCGACCGATTTATCACCCACACGCAAACGGCTCAACCGCAACCATTTGCATTCTGAACTCAGACGAGCCAGTTCTTGAAGAAACTGTTGCCGCCGCAAATCGGCCAGATTACTCACACGCCCGGTGGCCGCGAATCGGGCGACGTGAGATTGCGCAAACCCGGGCAATTCCGGTTCGATCTCACTCCACGAAGTCAAGTGTTGCAAATGGGGCGCATATCTCTCTTCCATCACGTTAATCAGACGCCGCATTTTCTTGCGCTGCAGGTCCGCTTTGACTGCTGCTCTCTCTTCCGCGGTTTTCAATGACACCTGCGCGCATTGGTACGCGGGCCGCACATGAAGAAAGTATCCGTACTTTCTGCCCAGACGTTGCAGCGCGACCAAAGTGCTGGAATCTGCCGGCAGATTCGCGAGCGTAATATTCGCGTGGAGCTTCGCGCATTCGGCGAGTACAGCCTCGGCAACCGCCTCGCGGCAGTTCGGCTCGCTCAGGAAATCGCAGTAGTCAGCCGTTGTGGAGGCGAGAAACGAAATGTGACTTCGCGAGGTGTCGGTGGCCAGTGCAGCTATTCCTGCCAGACTTTTGTCGTCATTCTCAAACACAAGCAGCCAGGGTTGAAGCGCTTCCCCATAGGCCTTCTCGACCGCGCGCGCCCACTGCCATGTGAAGAAGACTTCCGGACGCTCGACACGCTGTAGCAGAGAATTCCAGCCATACCGGAAATCTTCCTGCTCCGGTATTTGGCGCGATTGAATTAAGCGCAAGATAATTCACCCAGATGGTCTACCGCTGAGAACTGAACTCCCAAACCGCCATTGTTATTGCATCACGCAGCGGATAGAATCTGCTGCTCCCGCCCAAACTGCTGCCGTAAGGAGCGGTGGAAACCCGAGACGTACGCTTCCAGTTCAGGCAACGTGATCTCTCCCGTCATGTGGATTCGGGGCAGCGCATAACGCGGAAGATCAGCGCCCAAACCACCGCCAAAACTCAAAAATGCCGCTCTATATCCTGCGCGCTCCGCCAATCGAAACTCACGCGGCGAGACCGCTTCCACTCCGCCGAACGGGTAAGCGAAAGCCCATACTTCACTGCCCAACGCCTTTTCCAGCCGGCTGCGGCCCTCCGTGATTTCGAACCAGGCTCGGTCTTCCGCCAGCTTCGAGAGCACGGGATGGCTTAACGTGTGCGCGCCGATCGCCATCCCTGCCGAGAGCAGCCTGCGCAGCTCACAAGGTCGCAACAAGCGCAAACGCTTTTCCGCAACCGGATCCCGAAGGTATGCGGCTGCGAAATCGTCCTCGAGTTCGAGTGCACCGCGAATCTCCCGCAGGAAGCGGCTGCAATCTTCGTAATCGCATTTTTCCAGCACCTGTGTGATACCTCTCCACAAAACAGACCGCTGGGAACGACTGCCCAGGAATCCTGCGATCTGAGTCTCAGCCAGCCGAATGGAGAACGGTTTCTCGGGCGCCGCGATGAGCATAAGAAAAAGCTCCTCATACCACAACATGCGCGGCTCCTCCTCAGCGGAGAGTCCTATGACGAAAAATAAGCACTGAATTCTCTCTTCCTCAAGGATCGGCAGCATGTCGCTGACTACG
This sequence comes from Candidatus Sulfotelmatobacter sp., assembly GCA_030045935.1. GTDB lineage: Bacteria > Acidobacteriota > Terriglobia > Terriglobales > Acidobacteriaceae > Sulfotelmatobacter. Next base: position 10,331 of record JASIEN010000294.1, on the reverse strand, counting down.
TTTGCCAGTCCATCGTCGCACGTGATCAGCACGGCTCGAACTGGAAGCTCGGCCTTTCCGGCGCACCAGCGCATAAACAGCTCAGGAGAAATCACGTTGTAGTTTGCGCGCAGCAGTCGCAATTGCCGCCGGAAGGCAGATGCGGTCACGAGGCTTCCATCAAGCGCGGGATCGATCACTCGATAGCCTTCCGGCAAAACACCATGGTAAGTCACGATGCCGAGTCCGTCGGCGGCGGCACGTCGAAAAACTCCGGCTTTGGCCAGCGACGGATAAACCACACGCTTGAGCAGAGGACTGACAAATCTCATTGCGAGTGGACCATCTCCCACTTCAACGGAGTTGCGCGGGCAATGTCGCAGGCCGCATGGCGCCCGATAATCTCAGGCAGGTGCCGGGTGTGCAAACCGAGCCCCGGCCGTATGGAGCGGACGTTCTCAGCCGTGAAAATCTCGCCGCTCTTCATCTCCCGCACGACGTATAGGGAACGCCGAAATATTTTTTCAGTGTTCTCTTTCTGACTGGCGCCGAACTTCACTTCCCCAAGAGCCTTTTCCGCCGTACGTACAGCCTCAACCATCGCTTTAAACTCTGCCGGCTCGAGTGAGAACGCGCTATCCGGACCCGGAATTGCGCGGGACGACGTAATATGTTTCTCGACAATGCACGCGCCCAACGCTACAGCAGCAATCGGAACGGCGATACCGAGCGTGTGGTCGGAGAGGCCCACTGGAACATCCAAGCGACGGGAAAGCTCCGGAATTGTGCGGAGGTTCATCTCCTCCGGAGCAGCGGGATACGCGCTAGTGCACTTCAGAAGTGCAATCTCTTCGGTCCCGGCATCGCGCGCAGCCTGTACGGCTTCGTCGATTTCCTCAAGTGTGGCCATTCCCGTAGACATAATGAGCGGCTTGCCTGTACTCGCCATCTTCCTGATAAGCGGAATATCCACCAACTCGAATGAAGCCAGCTTGTATGCAGGCACATCCATCTTTTCAAGGAATTCCACTGCGCTCGCGTCGAATGGAGTGGAGAACAGGTCCAGTCCAAGATCATTGGCCGCTTGCTTCAGGCGAGGCTGCCAATCCCATGGCATATGGGCCTCGCCGTAAAGCTCATATAAATTGCGGCCATGCCAGATTGTGCCCTCGATCTGAAATTCGCGGCCGGCGGCCGCAATAGTCATCGTATCGGGAGTATAGGTTTGTAGCTTGATGGCGTCTGCTCCGGCATCTTTTGCCGCTCGAACGATTTCGAGAGCCTGATCAAACTCCTGATGATGATTCGCCGACAACTCCGCAATGACGTACACCGGCTGCCCGATGCCAATGATTCGCTCACCGATTCTGATCGTGGTCCCCATACTCCTCATTTATCGCCGCAATCCCCTCGTCTCAATCGCGCATACTGTTTTTCTGGTGGACGAGATGGACTGCCGCCTTGCCGCGCGCACTCGTCGATAGAACGCGGCTGTCATTGCCTTTGGCGCGGCGCAGGCGCAAGCCTTCTGTACCTTGTAAAACCGAGACAACCCGTTCCGCTCCCCTCCCATCCAGCAATTCGCGAGAACGCATCGAGAGCGATTCGCGCAAAGCCTGTGAATCAATCAGGTGCTCCAATTGCCCGGCAATTTGCTCAGCAGAAATGCTACTGTCTCCTATATGAATCGCACAGCCTTTAGCATGTATTTCTGTGGCGACCGGAGTTTGATGGGCAGCGACATCGATCAAGAGCGAGGGAAGTCCAAGCAGACACAGTTCCCAGCAAGTCGTTCCTGCAGCAGAAATGGCCACGTCGCTATCGGCCATCAGTTCCGCCAAGTTCGAGATATCTCTCAAAACCCTGACCTTGCCGGTGGCCGTGGCGGCCGCATCTCGCGGTGACTCGAAATGCGGCGTACTTCCACCCACGACAACCGTGGCCGTCAAGTCCTTCAGCTTTAGCCGGCTGACGGCCTCAATCGCACGCCCGGCAAGATTTCCTGCATCGCTGCCGCCCATCGTGATCAGCACTCTGCGGGCCTCAGGTGTAATTTTGCGTTGCCAACTCGTATATGCGGCAAACTCCCGGCGCAACAAGCAATAATGAGGCCCCAACAGAAGGTACGTGCGACGTTCTCGCGACTTGTACATCACTTCGTTCGCATGCCCATTCTGGTTCAGCACGACATCCGCATAATAATGCTGCGCATGGGCATAGTCATCGAGGACGAGAAGCTTGAAACCCTCATTCTTCACAGCATGCTGGTACTCAGCCGAAAACTGATATCCATCGACCACGATCCATCGCGCTCCAACTTTGCGGCCGAATCCAGTCGTCCGGCTCGCGTCGTCCAGATCCTGTGAATCGCGGGGGATACGAAAAACTTCGAAGCCTTCTGCCTCCAGCCGTGCCTGAATTGCCGGCGTCGTTTCCGCCATGGCAAAGACAGCCTTCCCACCGGCATCCTGCCACGCTTGCGCCAGCGCGAGGCAACGCATGACGTGGCCCGTGCCAATGGCGACACTCCCATCGGCTCGAATCAGTAATGCATCCGCTCTCATCGGCCCGCCTGTAGTTCCTTCTGCGCAATGGAGCCGTTGATCTCGGCCAGTTCGGGCTCGCGCTCCAGCAGAGCAAGAATATCTTGCCAGGAAAATTCCGCGCGCCCGCCGAGGCGCGCGTAGATAGCGCGAACGAATTCCATGTCCTCCTGCGTATCGACCGTCCAGCGGTGGCGGTTGTTGTTCCTATCAGCACTAATCGACAAGAGCTTAAACTCCTCCGGGTGCTCGTAGATGTACGGAGTCACATGCTCGCGCTGATAGGGCTGATTCGCGTCACGCCAGGCCCGCTCCAGTGTATGGAAGCTCATCACCTCGGCGTCCAATCCGCGTGGATAGGTGCGATCGAGCGTGTTGGAAGCATAATCGGGGCGCTGGGCAAGAAATGCGCGCACTATCGAATCGGTAATTTCAGGATCGATGAGCGGGCAATCGGAAGTGATTCGCGTGACTACATCAGCCTTCATCCATCGCGCCGCCTGCATGTATCGGTCAAGAACGTCCTCTTCACTTCCGCGAAACAGCGGAACCAACAAACGCCGGCATTCCTGCTCAATCACGTCGTCGACGCTTGCATCCGTCGTCGCCACTAAAATTTCATCCAAGGAACAGGCACGTTGCAGACGCTCCAAAACGCGCATCAGCATGCTCTTTCCGCTAATCTCTCGCAGCACTTTTCCCGGGAGCCGCGAGCTGCCCATGCGCGCCTGCACAATTGCGACAACCTTCATAGTATCTCCGCCGACACCCCTCCGCGCTTTTTCAGCAAAAACACCGTATCGACATTCGCATTCTGAAGGTAAGGTATGCGCAGCTCCTCGACTAACTCCAGATCATCAAATCGTTCGAGATAAGAACCAACGTAATCCATCTTCCACAACATTCCCTCACGGCCCCGGTAATTCACCTCGGTTGGCTGAGCTGAGTAATACTCCAATCCCCAGATGTAACTTCGTGTGCAGCGATGAATCTCCTCCATGGCATGCGACAGATCTGCAGGAGAAATATGAATCAACACTCCCGAGGTGAATACAACATCGAAGGCTGCATCTTCATACGGCAGGCCAAGAGCGGACCCTTGCCGCAGCGAAATGTTTCGAGTGCGTGCCCTGGCTAACTCCAGCGCGTAAGGCTGAAGTTCTACCCCGGCAAGATTCGCGTAGCCCATCTGCTGCAGGAGCAGCAATTGGTTTCCCGTATTGCACCCTACTTCCAAAAAGCTAGAATCGTTTGGCACGTGACGCAGAATTTTCTCGTTAATGTGGCTTCGCGTGACGCCGTAGTTTTTGAGATAGAGAGAGTTCAGCATATCGACGTCAAATGTGTTACGGTCGCTGTATTCGCGACCGAAGTCGCCCTTCCATGCAGCAGTCTGAGCGTTCTCCGTGACGCTGTTCTCAACGTCCGCTGCATCGACTCTCTCCATCGCGCGCGTCATCGGCTGTAGTGCCCCAAGACCTTCGCCAGCGCCTCGATCACATCCTGTACATCACGATCCGTCATGTCATGAAACATAGGAAGACTCATCATTCGCGAATATGCATCTTCCGCGACCGGAAACTCCCCACCTTTGTAGCCAAACCGGTCGCGATAATAAGGATGGAAATGAACGGGGATGTAATGTACGTTTACGCCGATGTTTTCGGCGCGCAAGGCACGGAAGACGTGGGCACGATAGGCAGCGAGCTTTCCCGGGAGCAGGCGAATCGGATAAAGATGCCAAGCATGAGTTACATCGCGGCGAGCGATGGGCGGAATCACGCCGGAAATCTCGCGAAACGCCGCAGTGTATTGTGCCGCGATCTCACGGCGGCGTGCGAGATTGCCATCGAGCTTCCCCAGTTGCCTGAGCCCCAGCACGCACCCGATATCGGTCAAGCGATAATTGAACCCAAGCAAAACCATTTCGTAATGCCACTGGCCCGCCGCTTGCCGCTGCCGGGCATCGCTTGAAATTCCGTGATTGCGGAATCTGCGCAACGCTTCGGCATAGCTGGCGTTGTTGGTCGCCACCATGCCGCCCTCACCCGTCGTGATGTGCTTCACGGGATGAAAGCTGAACACGGTCATGTCGGCAATCGATCCCACCCGGCGCCCGCGGTATTCCGCTCCCAGGGCATGGCAAGCATCTTCAATCATTACCAGTCCATGACGTTGCGCGATTTCGACAATCGAATCGAGATCGGCAGGATGGCCCGAATAGTCGACTGGAAGTATGGCGCGCGTTCGTGCCGTAATCCTGGCGCATACCTGTTCCGGATCAATATTCAGCGTGTCGCTGCAGACATCCACTAACACCGGCGTTGCGCCCTGATACAGCACACAATTTGCCGTCGCCGCAAAGGTCATCGGCGAAGTAATCGCCTCATCTCCTGCCTTCAACCCGGCTGCAAAAGCCGCTCCGTGCAGTGCCGCCGTTCCCGAACTGAAGCTTACCGCATAGTGCGCGCTGACTCGCTCTGCAAAGGCTTCCTCGAACTCGCCTACCTTCGGTCCCGTCGTCAGCCACGCGGATCGCAGCACTTCAACCACCGCCTGAATGTCATCCTCGTCAATCGACTGCCGTCCATAGGGCAACAAAGTCTCACGCACCGGCGTGCCGCCATCGACGGCCAGCGTCTGCGAAGTTAGAGGAGTAGCGCTCATATCGATCACTCAGGCGGAAGCCCGCACTGAAACGACAGGCTGGTCAACATCCGCGATTTCCGGAGCGATCAGGTTCCGCAATTCACGTGCTGTCAGCCACGCTTCGTTGTTATCGCTGGCGAAGCGAAAGCCTTCCGGCAAAGGTGTAGCATCAATCCAGTTTTCCCGCCGCCACCAGGGATGGGCCGGCTGGATGATGTACATATCATTCGTCTCTAGCGTATTGCGCGCTTCGTCTTCCGAAACCAGGACTTCATGCAGCTTTTCGCCGGGGCGAATGCCGACGCAGTCGATGGCGCAATCGGGAGCAATCGTTTCCGCCAAATCCACTATTCTCATGCTCGGAATCTTGGGCACGAAAATCTCCCCGCCATGCATCTGCTCGATGCAGCGCACAACCAGGCGCACTCCCTGCTCCAGGGAGAGCCAGAAGCGAGTCATGCGGGGATCGGTCACGGTAATGCGCCCCCGCTTGCGCTGCTCCAGAAAAACCGGGATCACACTGCCGCGGCTACCCACTACATTGCCGTAGCGTGCGCAACTGAAACGCGTGTCCTGCGCCCCGGCGTAGGCGTTGGCCTGTACAAACATTTTCTCGGCGCAGAGTTTGGTGGCGCCGTAAAGATTGATCGGGTTCACCGCCTTATCGGTGCTGAGGGCCAGAATGCGCCGCACGCCCTGATCGATGGCGGCGTCGATCACATTGCGGCCGCCCATGATGTTGGTCTGGATCGCTTCAAACGGGTTGTATTCGCAAGCGGGAACCTGCTTTAATGCCGCCGCGTGAACCACCACCGTTACTCCGGCAAGAGCCCGCTGCAGCCGCCCCACATCGCGCACATCGCCAATGAAGTAGCGCAAACTGGGATGATCGAAGCCTGCTCTGCGCATGTCATGCTGCTTCAGCTCATCCCGGCTAAAGATCACTAGCCGTTTGGGATGATAGTCGCGCAGCATAATCTCAACAAACCTTTTTCCGAACGAGCCTGTCCCGCCGGTGATCAGAACAACTTCCTGCGACCAATTTATCCCTGCTTTAGCCATCGGATTCGCGCTCTTAACTCGTTACTGCCCGCATGTGCGGGCGTCAACAGCTCGATTGTTTGAATTGATTGAACTTGGCGCCGCTGAGTACGGATTGTTGGCGCGTGTCCGACTGACGACGAGGGCGTGGTCCCGAAGCCCGGGTATTCACCAGCGCGGCGAGGGATCTCGCGTACAGTCAAACCTGTCTTATGGGCATTTCGTGAGAAACGAAAAACCAACCCTGCTCGCTTTCCGGCTGGAACGAACGATTGCGCAGTAGTATAGCGGAATTTCCTGTGGACGCGAGCGCTGTTTACCAATCCTCGCCCGCCAAACGCGAGCGGATGTCACGATGAAAACCGGAGACATGTGCCTCAAACTCCCCCAGGTTCATAATTCCGGTCATGTGAACCCGCGGTAGCGCCAGCCTAGGCAGCCGGGCGCCGAAGCCGCCTCCGACATTCATGAACGCGCATTCGTAGCCGGCCTGCCCGGCCATCTGCATTTCCCGGCTGGTCACGGACGCAGCATCACCAAACGGATAGGCCAAGGCCCAAATCGGCTCGCCAACCGCATCCTCAAGAGCACGACGGCTCTCCGAAATTTCCTGCCAGGCCAATTCGGAACATTGCTTACCCAGAATCGGGTGGCTCAACGTATGCGAGCCGAGAGTCATCCCGATCGCAACCAGGCATCGCATGTCCGAAGCATTCATCAGCCCGAAGCGTCGCCGTTCAGCCTCGCTCCACTTTTGACTGGGCGGTGCCAGACCGAGCTGCGCCCGCAATCCATCAATCAGTTGCGTCCTCTCGCCAAGCTCGCACGGTGACAGCTTCTCGAGCAGAGTCCGCCACGCCGCGCGCCGGGTCTGCCTAGTGTTGAGCTGGAAATTCAGCCCAAGGCCTTCGATGGTGCAAGGACCCGCCGGCGCCTCGAGCAGCAGCAGAAAAAGTTCCTCGTACCACATCGCCGCACAATCAGTCACCACCGGCGCGCCCGTCACAAAAAACAGACAGGAAACCTCTTCCTCCACAAGAATCGGAGCCATATCGGTCAAACCATTGCGCAGTCCATCATCGCAGGTGATAAGAACGGCTCGCTCAGGCAGTGCCCGTTCGCCAATCAACCACTGGCGAACTTCTTCCGGTGACACGATCTGGTAGATCTCTTTCAACAGCCGGAGCTGGCTGCGGAAATTTTGTGCAGTGACCAGGGCGCCATCGAGCCCCCCATCGGAGGATTGATACCCTTCCGGCAGGATTCCGTGATACGTGAGGACGCACAACTCTCCGCCGCTCGCACGCCGGCGCAGGTATCCGGTGTTGGCCAACGCCGGATACAGGACGTGCTTCAAGATCGGGCTTACGACGATCACCTATTGATCGCAACATAAACATTTCGCTGTGGGGAGTATCAGACTCGGCTACCGGTATTCGAGAAATTAATTGTTCCGCCGCTTGGAGTCGTATTGAAAATCAACCAGCGTGTCGCGGGGCTGAACTTCGCGCATGTAAAATCAAGTGAATGGAGAAGTTTGTCGTCTCGTTCTGCCTCAGCGCTCTGCTTCCGCTGCTGAGTACCCCATCCTGTGCCGCGGTCTTACCCGACGTTCACTCGATCGCCCAGGCAGTCGATGACCACTACAACCACCTCCATACTTTGCAAACCGACTTCACGGAAACCTATCGCGGTTCCGGAATGGACCGAACCGAATCCGGCACCCTCTGGCTGGCCAAGGGTGGGCTAAAAAAACCTGGCAAGATGCGCTGGGAATATCGTTCTCCCAAGGAAAAGCTGTTTGTCAGCGATGGCCGGAGTGCGTGGTTTTACGTCCCCGGCGATCGCCAGGCTCGCAAGACCGATGCCCGTAGGCTGGAGGACGTTCGATCACCACTTGCGTTTTTGCTGGGTAAGAGCAAGCTGGAAAAGGAGTTACACGGACTGGCTTTAGCGCCCGATGTTCCTCCCAGGCAACCCGGTGATGTAGTACTGCGGGGAATTCCGGGGGCCTTGGCCGATCGCATCAGCGATATCGTGCTGGAGGTTACTCCCGAAGACAAAATCGTGGGCATCGTAATAAACGAGGTGGACGGATCGATCACCGAGTACCAATTTACCGATGAAAAAGAGAATGGACCGATCCCGGAAGGCTGGTTCGAATTCAGACCGCCCGCAGGCACTGAAATCGTCGAGGGAGATCTGGGCCAATAAACCACATATCGGGTGTAAGTGCTTCCAAAGTTAACAGGATGCCTGCCGCAAATTGGTAGTTACTACCGATACTATTAGGAAGGGCTAGGCGAAGGATGGCGTGCCGGTGGCGGCGAGCTGAAGTGATAGACTGATCGTAAGGGTCGCACCGCGGCAAGAATCCAAAGAACATTTAGATGGCGGAATTCGTCGTAAAAGTCGCAGACGAACGTGGCCATACCCACCAACAGGTGGAGCAAGGCTATTCCGTCGCCGAAGTGCGCGAGCGCTTCGCCGCGCAGGGCTATCTCGTTCATTGGGTCAAACCGCAGGGCATGCTTTCCGGAGGACTTTCTCTCGGCCGAGGCCGCAAGTTAAAACAGAGTTCTTTTCTGGTTTACAACCAGCAATTCCTGACGCTGATCAAAGCCGGCTTACCCATCCTGAACGCCCTCGATCTCTTAATTAAGCGCCAGAAGGACAGCAATCTGCGGCAGGTGCTCGAAAATGTACGCGAGCGGGTGAAAGGCGGCGAGCTGCTCTCCGACGCCTTTGCCAAGCACCCCGCCGTACCCAAGATTTACACCACCACGCTGATGGCTGGCGAGAAGAGCGGCAATATCGACGAGGTCCTCACTCGCTATATTAATTTCCAGAGGCTGGCCATGAGCTTCCGCAAGAAACTGGCCGTCTCCTTGATCTATCCCACGCTTCTCGTGAGCGTGGTATTGATCATGGTGATGTTTCTGTTTACCTATGTCGTGCCCAAGTTCGCCGAGCTGTTCAACAGCTTGGATGCCAAGCTGCCCACGATCACTTTATTCATGCTCGCCGTCGGCAAGAATGCGCGAGAATACTTTCCTTTTTTCGCCATCGCTGTGGTGGTAGGCGGCTTCCTGCTCTGGCAATGGAAAAAAACCGACCGCGGCGGCGATCAGATCGACCGCTTCATCCTCGGCTTGCCACTCTTGGGAGATATTCGGCTTAAGCATCAGGTGGCGACTTTTTCCCGCATGCTCTCGACCCTGCTGCAAGGCGGCCTGCCCCTGGTGCCATCGATGGAGACCGCCGGCGCCTCCATGTCGAGCAAGAAAATTCTCAAGGGCGTAATGCGCGCCAGCGTGAGAGTGCGTGAGGGCCAGGGACTGGCATCTAGTCTGGAAGAGCAAGCGATCTTTCCTGATCTAGCTGTGGAAATGCTGGAAGTGGGCGAATCCACCGGAGCTTTACCTGCCATGCTGAACTCGGTGGCGGAGTTTTACGAAGAAGACGTGCAGACGGCGCTGGGGGCGGCCATGGCCCTGATTGAGCCTTTGGTCCTGATAATCATGGCAGTTTTCGTCGGCGGAGTGTTGATCTCGCTGTATTTGCCGATCTTCACTGTAGGCGTAAGCCACTGAGGTTGAGTCGGCGCTCACGTCGCTTTTTTAAGTAAGTAGAGGAACTTGCCCGTGCTCCTCCGTATACGCCGTGCTTAGAAAAGTCTGCTTTCGGGCGTGGGTAGATGGGATCTTGAAATGGCAATGCCGGAAAAGAAATCACTATTCGTAAACGGCGAAAACGGCAGCGTGGTCACCGCGACTGGTAATCCCGTCACCGATCTCGAGCGCGCACAAGATGTCGCCCGCCGCTATCGCTGCGAGTTCGTCGACCTCACCGACTTTCAGCTCCATCACGAGCTATTCAAGAAGTTCTCGCCGGAATTGATGTTCCGCTACAACTTCGTTCCTCTGGAAGAGACGGCGGATGGCAAGCTCGCCATTGCCATCGCCGATCCCAGCAAGCTCATGCTGATCGACGAGATCAGCCTGCTGTTGCAGAAGCGCATTGTCACCAAAGTCGCCACGCTCAAGCAGATCTCCGACATTCTGAAGAAAACCGAGCAATCGCAGCGCGTTCTCGAGGAGGCCAGCGAAGGTTTTCAGA
>JASIEN010000293.1 GCA_030045935.1 Candidatus Sulfotelmatobacter sp. | reverse complement strand
ACCGCAGGATCCGGACTCAGCTTCGACCTTGCAGCGAAGGAACTGTCATTTTCGAAAAACTGCCCTTCCAGCACCCCCAGCCGATCGAACTCAGAGAAAAGACATCCGGCCGCCTCGCTGACCGGCCCGACGGGATCGTCGGGATGCTGCGCCTGCCACGAAGAAAAGTCTTTCTGCGCGCCCGCGAAGTCAAGGTTGTAAAGTCCGGAGAACCCTCGCTCCAGGTCCGGGTCGAAGCCGGAATCGGACGGATCGCCGTCCCCCGCCCAGGCACACACAGTCAGCCACAGGACTGTTAATATAAGCGCGATCAAGAGGCGTTTTGGGTTGGCGCAGGGTGTCATCGGGTTGAATGTCCTATTATCAACCGTTTTCGGCTACTAGCAAAGTTCCGAATGTAATTCGTTTGTTGGATGCGACCTATTGCCCCTGCGCTCATCTGATGTGTCAAGAGTTTGTAAGAAAACCGATCGATGAGTGAAAGCTTAGATTCCGACAGCGCAGGAGTTCCCCTCCAAATCTCATGAGTGATTCGCCTGTTCGCTACGCTCCCGGCTGGCCCGGGATCCCGCCGCGATGGACTTCCAGTGCCAAAACCGGGGTGGGAACGGCCTTGAACCCGCACAGCAAAGTCTGGTTCACCATCAGTCACGGCATCCTGAACGAAGTTTACTTCCCGCGAGTAGATCAGGCCTGCACGCGGGATCTCGGCTTTATCGTTACCGATGGGCATTCTTTTTTTTCCGAAGAAAAGCGGCATTGCAGGTTTGAGAACCGGCCATGCGAGCCGGGGGTGCCGGTCTATGAGCTGACCAATACCGAAATAGCCGGCCGATACCGGATATGGAAAGAAGTTCTCAGCGAACCTTACCGCAATGTGGTGCTGCAAAAAGTGCGGTTCGAACCTCTGAAGGGTCAGCTCTCCGATTACCGCCTCTACGTGTTGCTGGCGCCTCATCTCGCCAATTGCGGAGACCACAACACAGGTTGGGTTGGCGATTATAAGGGAGTCCCAATGTTTTTCGCGGAACACGACGGCACTTCTCTAGCGCTGGCGTGTTCGGTGCCATGGAAAAAGATGTCCGTGGGCTTTGTCGGTGTCTCCGATGGATGGCAGGATCTTTCAGCTCACTTTCAAATGGATTGGGATTACACGCGGGCCGAAAACGGCAATATCGCCTGCACCGGCGAAATCGATCTTGCCGCCTGTGGGCCAGACTTTATTCTGGCCCTGGGTTTTGGCTCGATCTGGACTGAAGCCGGCCAACAAGTGCGTTCTACGCTGCTGGAAGACTATGACGATTCACGCAAGCACTACGTCATGCAGTGGCACAACTGGCAAGATAGTCTGCTGAAACTTGACAAGCCCCGGCGCGAGCGAGATCTCTATCGTGCTTCGATGGCCGTGATAAGACACCACGAATCGAAGGATTTTCTGGGGGGCATCATCGCCAGCCTCTCCATTCCCTGGGGCTTTAATAAAGGAGACGAGGATCTCGGCGGCTATCATCTGGTTTGGCCCCGCGATCTGGTGGAGTCAGCGGGGGCGTTACTGGCGGCTGGCGCCCCGGTTGATGCGGTTCGAGTGCTCCGCTATCTGGAGGCGACACAGGAGGCGGACGGCAGTTGGGCGCAGAATCTTTGGCTCGACGGCCGCCCCTACTGGAGTGGCGTACAGATGGACGAGGCAGCACTTCCCATTCTGCTGCTCGATCTGCTGCGGCGCGAGGGTTCCCCAGGTCTCGGAAAGCTTGAGCGCTGGTGGCCGATGGTTCGCAAGGCGGCGAGTTTCATTCTGCGCAACGGTCCGGTCACACAACAGGACCGCTGGGAAGAAGATGCTGGATACTCTCCTTTTACGCTGGCCGCCGAGATTTCCGCATTTCTGACCGCGGCAGAAATCGCCGAGCTTACAGGGCACAGGGATGAGGCTTCCACGCTGCGCGACGCCGCCGATGCGTGGAATGACAACATCGAACGCTGGACCTACGCTAGCGGCGGCGATCTGGCACAGCAGCTCGGCGTCGAAGGCTATTACGTCCGCATTGCTCCGCCACAAACCGAGAGCGCAGCTTCACCGACACAAGGCTTCGTTCCCATAAAGAACCGGCCGCCAGGCGAGAGCAATCTAGAGCTCGCGTCTCATCTGATAAGTCCCGACTCGCTCGCGCTGGTGCGCTTCGGACTGCGTGCGCCCGACGATCCACGCATTCTGAACACGATCAAGGTCATCGACGCTCTGCTGCGCGTGCAGTTGCCGCGGGGCCCCTGCTGGTATCGCTATAACGGCGACGGCTACGGTGAGCACAAAGATGGTTCGGCCTTCGACGGCACGGGGATTGGTCGTCCCTGGCCGCTTCTTGCCGGCGAACGCGGGCATTATGAGTTGGCAGCAGGGCGTCCCAAAGAAGCCGAGGCCTTGCTCGCCATGATGGAGCAATGTCCCGAGGGGTCGAGCCATTTGCTGCCCGAACAGGTCTGGGATGCGGATGACGTTCCCGCGTTCGAGCTGTTTCGTGGAAAGCCGACAGGTTCGGCGTGTCCGCTGGTGTGGGCTCATTCGGAGTACGTGAAGCTCCGCCGCTCGCTGCGGGACGGAAAAATCTTCGACCAGCCTCCGCAGACCGTGCAGCGTTATCTGGTGGAGAAACCAACCCGCCAGGTATTTGGATGGAGATTCAACAACAAGCCCCGGTCTATTCCGCGCAATAAGAAACTGCGCATTGTTTTGCTGACACCGGGAATGGTGCATTGGAGTATCGATGGATGGAAAACGGCAGCCGATACCGATGCCCGCGATACCGGGCTGGGAACATATGTTGTCGATCTCCCGACGGCGTCATTGCCAACTGGAGGTTCGGTCGTGTTTACCTTCTATTGGCCGCAGGAGAAGCGCTGGGAAGGGAAGGATTACTCAGTAATCGTGGAATGACTAACTTCCCCTCAGAGCTTGGCCCCTACCACACTCGGCAGGCATTCAGCGGCATCATGGGCTGACCTGCCTTGCAACCGAAAACTTGCCCAAACTCCGACATGTTCTGTACCACGCCATTAACGCGAAATTTTCGTGCCAAGTGCTCGTCGGTTTGTGCCTGTAGGCGCAGTTGTTCGGGCCGGGTCTGGCCACACCAATCCTGCGCGAACCCCAGAAAGAACTGCTGTGTCGCGTCGTAGCCGTCTTCTTTGACATCCAAAGCGATGTTCTTGCGTTTGGCATCAGCCAGGAAGGCGATATAGGCAAGGCGCAGGCCGCCGTTGTCGGCCGTGTTTTCTCCCAACGTGAGCTTGCCATTGATTTTCACATCGTCAGTTACGACAAAATTGCTATACTCCTTCACTTCGCAAGCGGCTTTCTCTTCGAACTTCTTGCCGTCTTCCACAGTCCACCAATCGGCCAGGTTTCCACTGCCGTCAAACTTGCGCCCTTGATCGTCGAAGCCGTGAGTCAGTTCGTGTCCTACAATGGCCCCAACATGTCCATAATTCTCGGCATCAGTGGCGCTGGGGTCATATAGCGGAGACTGCAGGATTCCGGCGGGAAAATTGATGTCGTTCATGCTCGGGTTGTAATAGGCATCGACCGTTGGAGGCGTCATCAGCCACTCACCGCGGTCCACCTGCTTGCCGATCTTATTAAGCTGACGACGATTCTCGAACTCCATGGCCCGTTGCGCATTGCCGAACGCATCGCCACGCACAATTGTGAGATTGGAATAATCACGCCAGTGGTCGGGATAGCCGATCTTATCGGCTACGGCATGAAGTTTGACACGAGCCCGCGCTTTGGTCTCAGAGCTCATCCACTCGAGTGTGTTGAGATTCTGGTTCATCGCATCTTCGATGTCATGCACCATCTGGAGTGTGGCCTGCTTGCTGGAGGGCGGGAACTCCTGCGCGACGTAGACCTGGCCGAGTGCTTCACCGAGCGCTCCGTCTGTGGCTGCTACACAGCGCTTCCAGCGGGATCGTTGTTCGGGCTGGCCAGCCAGCTTGTGGCGGTTGAAATCGAATTGTTCATCATCGAAGGCTTTGGGCAACACGGTTCCGTCGGTCGAATTAACGAGCTGCCAGCGCAGGTAAGTCTTGATCGTCTCGAGGTCGGTGCTGGCGATCACTGAGTTCAAACCTCTGAAGAAATCAGGAACGGTTACATTCAATTCGATTACTGGCGGTGTACCGGCCTCGGCAAGAAAACGGTTCCATGAGAGACTTGGGGTCAGTGTCTGGACCTCAGAAATCGCCATCATGTGGTAGATGTTGCTCGGTTCGCGCCGCGATGTGACATCGAGCGAGACCTTCGCCAGGGCAGTTTCGAGCGCCATAATCTTTTGCGCGTCGGCCGCAGCCTGACTTTCCGATTCGCCCATTAGTTTTAGCGTGTTGGCGATGTGCTGCACATACTGGGCGCGTGTTTTTTTCGCGACATCGCCATCGCGAAAGTAATAGTCGCGTTCGGGAAGGCCGAGGCCGCCCTGATCGAGCAGCGCGATTTGCCTGGTCGCATCTTTGAAATCCTGTTGCTCCCCGAATCCCAGGAATGCGTTGACGTTGATGAGTTGGAAATGGGCGAGCAAGCCGGGCAGTTCGTCCTTGCTGTTGAGCTCGGCAATGCGGTTCAAGTCCGGCTGCAACGGCGTCAGGCCTCTCTTATCGATCGCAGTGCTATCCATGCAGGATGCATAATAGTCGCCAATTTTCTGTTCATTGGGACTGCGGTTCGTGCCCGTAGCCGTTTTTTCCAGCATTGCCCGCAAAACGTTCTGGGTATA
>JASIEN010000025.1 GCA_030045935.1 Candidatus Sulfotelmatobacter sp. | reverse complement strand
TCGGTACGCAGGTGTACCAGAACTCGTCATCCGACTGGCTCTGGGCATAAACATCGAGATAAGCATTCACTACGTTGGTGGGAAAGGTGAACGTTCCGGAAAGCGTGCTCGAAGTATTGTCGAGTGCCACGGTGCCGCCGCTGGGACCCGCGGAAAGTGCATACACCTGGTTCGCGCTTGCGGGCGGCGTCTGGCCGGATTCGAGCGGATAGAACTCAAGCCACGCTGAGGCGAAAATCTTTGAAGTCAGTCCGCAGCATAGTGTATTGCCGATGCTAGCCACGCCCGTCTGGCCTGCTTCATAGAAGATCGAGCTGTAATCGGTCAGGTCTTGTTCGATGTGCCACGACGGACCAAGATTGGGGGAAGGTTCAGAAGTGGTGCCGAAATAAATGTTGACCGGGCCCAGCCAGTAATTGGCGGTGCGGTCATATTGGATGCCGGGCTGGACTCTGATGTCCGATTTCAGGATGACTTTGGCCCAGGGGCCCGGACAATCGGGGGGTGGACTATAGGTGAAGTTCTCCACATTGAAGTCGTAGAAGGAAGCGCCCGAGAAAAGCTCCACCACACAGGGTGTGGTCGACGGATGGGAGACGTTGGGATCGGCGGTGACCGTATTAGAAGATCCGATCTTGTAAGGGCCAGAGGCCAAAGCCAGCGGGACTGCGACCGTCATGAGAAGAATGACGGCCAGATTACGGAAGAGACAAAGACTTCGGGACATGGAAATCCTCCTGGGAAAAGTTGCCAAGAAGCTGACCCAGCTTGCGATTGCAGGAACGCTGAGAGATGAATCGCGCCGAGCGAGTATGGCGCGTTGCGGGCGCGAGTGTCAACGGAAGAAAGTCTCTAGGCGTTTTGAAAGGGTGCGGCTTCAAGCCGCGACGTCCTAAGCCGGCAATGACGCCCTCTTTAGCCCCCGAGCAAAAAACCGGCCAGCTGGAAAACCAATTTATGAGATAGGCATGTGAATTCTAGCAAGATGAGGTCGGATGCTCAGGCAGGGCCTGGAGCTTCATCTGTTACGCCGATGCGGCTTTGGAGCGCAGGTTTGCCACCGGAACTGGCCGTGCTAAGGTGCCCTCACCATCCAGCTTGAATTTCTCTACCAGCGCTCGCAGCTGGCGTGAAGTTTCGACCAGCCGCTGCGCTGCCTTTTGGGTGTCCTCGGCTCCTTGGGCTGTGCTTTGGGCGGCGGTGGCTACGCCGCCGATGTTACTGGTGATCTCGCCGCTGCCGCGGGCGGCTTCGCTGACGTTCCGCATCATTTCATTGGTGGTGGCGTTCTGCTCCTCAACTGCCGTGGCAATCGTGTTGGAGATGTCGTTGACACGGTTAATCACCTCGCTGATCGATGCGATGGCTTCCACCGCGGCTTTGGTGTCGGTCTGAATGTGTTCGATCTTTCGGCTGATGTCTTCGGTCGCCTTGGCGGTTTCTTTGGCGAGCTCTTTCACTTCGTTGGCGACGACCGCAAACCCTTTGCCCGCTTCTCCCGCACGCGCGGCTTCAATGGTCGCATTGAGCGCGAGCAAGTTGGTCTGCGCGGCGATGGACGTGATGACTTTGATGACCTGACCAATCTCGGTCGAGGAATCTCCCAGTTTGGTGACCGTGGCGGTGGTGGTTTCCGCAGCTTTGACGGCGGATGTCGCGACCTTGGCGGCTTCTGTGGCGTTGCGGGCGATTTCTTTGATGCTGGCTGCCATCTCTTCCGCCCCGGTGGCCACAGTTTGCAGGTTCTGGCTGACCTGCCCGGTAGCTCGGGAAACAACGTCGGCCTGGGTCGACGTTTCCTCGGAGTTGGCGGTAATCTGCTCGCTGGTCTTGCTCAATTCCTCGCTGGCATCGGCCACGTGCAGGGCCGTACCCGAAATATCCTGAATCATGCCGCGCAGATTGTCCTTCATCTGGTTCAGGGCAGCGGCGGTGCGTCCCATTTCGTCCTGCGAGTCAATGGCAATATCCGCTGCCACAAGATTGTGATGGGCAATCTCATTGGCAAGCATGGAGGCCGATTGCAAAGGACGTGTGACCAGCTTGCGAATGAGCCAGAAGACTGTGAACGCACCCAGCAGCAGCGTGCCCAGGCTGGTAAAAAAAACCATAATGCCGTTGCTGCGCTGGTTGGCAACGAGCATATCGAGCGGCGCGGACATGGAAAAGAGTGCGGAGATTTCGCGAGAGCCCGCCCGCCGCGTTGTTTCGGAAAGCGGCCAGGAGTGACAGCCTGTACATTGATCGGTCACCTGCACAGGCCGGGCATAAAGCAGAACCGGCCGTCCGTCTACGGTTGCGTGTTCGATGTAGTGTTCGTCTTCCGCGTGGGCCTGCAGCACGGCGAAGGCGCGTTCGTCGAACGCGATGGGCTGATCCTTGGGATCGTTCGGTTGGTGAGCAGGAGTGCGGAAAGAATATCCCTGGCGCTTGGAGTACTCCTGAATGACCTGCCAGGCGTGGCCGCCGTCGCCGGAACTGACGCGCGAGCCTTCGGCGATCTCCGTCATCATGCGTAGTTTGTCCGTAAAAGCCTCTTCCGCCTGATGGTTGACGCGCGATTGCACGATCCAGAAACTGAGAGCGGCGGTGAGGATAAGGACGATCGCGATGGAACTCACAATTTTCGTGGTGAGGGTAGATTTGCTCCAAACACCGCGGATCGTGCTCAACATGAAACCTCCCTCCAGAAAATGAACGCGCCGCCGCTCGAACGAGTGCGTTCGGCGCCACTAGTGGAATCGGCAGATGGCGGCGGTTACTTTAGAAGCCTGAGGTTCAGCCCCGCGAAATAGCTCGATAGGCTCGACCCACGAATGCTCGGTCGTCGTGAAAAGTTGTGAAAGGCGCTGGTGGCCAGTTTGCGCGTAAAATGTTTGATACGCGCCCGTAGCTCAACTGGATAGAGCATCTGCCTTCGGAGCAGAGGGTTGGGAGTTCGAGTCTCTCCGGGCGC
>JASIEN010000292.1 GCA_030045935.1 Candidatus Sulfotelmatobacter sp. | reverse complement strand
AGGTGCGGCCTAAGCTGACCATTGATGGCAGGGTTGAGAACGTATTCAACGAGTTATACGCCGATTCAGGAACGGACACGCAATGGCTGCTGGGACCGCCACGGTTCGCAATGATATCTCTGACCTACGCTTTTTAGGCTCTTAGGCCTTAATCGATGCACCACGCCAATCAATCGCCAGACGCTGTGATAATAGGGTGATGAAGGTGTCATGATCCGACCCGCCTGGCATGGGACACTCACGCGGATCGTCGCCGCTGCCGTCGTTCTGACGACCCTTGGACCGACGACTGCCGCGGCAGCACCGCAGCGCTCTCCGGCGCCATCGCGCACGCTCGTACAAATCAAGGACGATGTCGGCCGGGAGATTACGCTGCCGCTGCCCTTGAAGCGTGTGGTGGTGTTCAATCGCTATACGACGGAGTTCATACGCGCGGTGGCCGGGATGAGCGTTGTCGTCGGCTTCGATGTCGATGTGCGCAAGTCGGGAAATTACTGGCCCGGCACCGGCGCCACTATGGTGGTCGGACAAGCGCAGTCGAACGCCACACCGAACTATGAAGCGATCGTCGCCACGAAACCGGATGCGGTGTTCTTCGCGCGAAACGGTCCGTGGGAAGAGGCCAGCCGCGTGCTGGCGCCATTCGGCATCCCGGTCTTCGTCCTGACCGGCTGGGATCTCCTCAAACACGAATGGAATGTCGACCTGATCGGCAGGCTGTTCAACCAGCCGGCGCGGGCTGCGAAGCTCAATGCGTTCTATCGCGGCTACCGCGATCTGCTGGCCACACGCCTGAAAGATGTGGCCCGCAAGCGCGTGTACATTGAGGAAGTCGGCGACTACAAGACCCTGCTCAAGGGGTCCGGCTGGCATGACATGGTCGAGACGGGCGGCGGCATCAACGTGTTTGGCGACGTCAGCATCCTCGACCAGCCGAGTGCACGCGGCACGGTTCAGGGATTCGATACGGACCCGGAGGAAATTCTTCACCGCCGGCCCGACGTCATTATCAAGCTCTACTCGAACCAGTACATCGCCATCGACAAGCCTGACGCGTTGAACATCCTCAAACGTATCGCGTCGCGGCCAGGTTTCTCGGAGCTGCCGGCCGTCAAGAATGGACAGGTGTACAGTTTGAGCTACTACGAGGCGAGCGCATGCTCGAAGATTGTGGGTGCGGTGCAGATCGCCAAATGGCTGTACCCCGATCGGCTTCGCGACGTGGATCCCGCGGAGGCGATGCGCGTGTGGCTGGAAGAATTCCAGGGTGTGCATGCGCCTGGTGGGTACTGGATCTCGCTCGCCCGAGCATCGCGGTGACGAGCCGCTTCCGTCTGGGGTTCATGCTACGGATTCCCACCGTTGCCGCTGACTGTCCCAACGGACCGCGGGAAGTCTTTCGTGACGCACTCGCCCTCGCCGTGAGTGCTGAGGCACTCGGCTTCGATTCTCTGTGGGTCACCCAGCACCATTTCGGTGCCGTTGATTCATCCCTCCCTTCCCCGTTTGTGTTCCTGGCGGCCGTCGCCAGCCGGACGACGAAGATTCGATTGGGGACGACTGTCGTCACCGCGCCCCTCGAGCATCCGATCAGGCTGGCGGAGGACGCGGCGACGCTGGATGTCCTCAGCGAGGGACGAGTGGAGGTTGGGCTTGGCACCACCTCAAGCGCACTTGAGCTGGCCGCCTTTGGTGTGTCCGCCGATATGCAGCGAGAGAGCCTTCACGCAACTGCGCGCGCCGTGGCTGACGCCTTCAACGGACGAGGGTGGGCGGGACTCCCGGCCGCCGTGATTCATCCCCAGACTTGCGGCCTCGCGACACGTATGTGGCTGGCCACTGCGACGAAGGCTCATGCGACGTTCGCGGGCGATCACGGCTTTGGCCTGATCACAAATTTCCGGCCGTCGAGCCTCAGCGAGGAAAACCGTGGCTACATCGACGCACATGCCGAGGCTAGCCGGCAGGCCGGCGTCGCGCCACGACTAGCCCTATCGCGTGGCGTCTTTCCCACTACCGATCGGGCGACTGCGCGACGGATCCTGATGCCGCATGCCGCACGTTTCATCGAGCGTGGACAGGCCGCAGGATGGCTGCCACCGTCATTCGGCATCGACGACTACTTCAGTCGCGAAGACTTCCACTACGGGCATCCGGACGACGTCGCGGCCTCGCTGTCCACCGACCAGAGCCTGTCACACGCGACGGACCTCCTGACGGGGATGCTCTCCGCGCGACTGAGCCCACGCGAACTCATGCCGGCCATGGAGCACATCGCCGCACGCGTCGCGCCGGCGCTCGGCTGGAGGCCTCGGGCGACATGACCGTTGAGTCGCGCGCCGATTTATCCCGCAAGTGGTCTCGCCAACGCACCCGCCAGCTCCTGCTCGTCGGCCTGGGCCTTCTGGTGCTTGTGTCCGCGATGGTGCTCTCAATGAGCCTCGGCGTTACCATCATGCGCCCGGGCGTGATTGTGCGGGCGGTGCTGTCTCCGCTGTTGCCTTCAGCCTGGTACGCGGACATCCCCGCCGTGCAGATCGCCGTGCTGTATAACCTCCGTCTGCCGCGCACGGTCATGGCGGTCATCGGCGGAGCGGCGCTGGCTGCAGCAGGCGTCTCCATGCAGGGGATCTCGAGGAACCCTCTCGTCAGCCCCTATACGCTGGGCATCTCACCAGCCGCGGCGTTCGGCGCATCGTTGGCGATTCTTTTCGGTCTCGCGGCGCATCCTGCGACGGGGCGCTTCTGGATGGTTGGGGCAGCGTTCGTTTCCGCATTGACGTGCGCGGCGCTGGTCCTAGGTCTGTCCGCGTTACGGGGCGTGACCTCGACCGTGCTGATCCTTGCCGGCGTGGGCTTGACGTACCTCTTCAGCGCCCTGACAGCCACGATCCAGTTTGTGGCGAGCGAGCAGCAGCTTGCCGCGATCATTCAGTGGACGTTTGGCTCCCTCAACGGGCGGACATGGGACGAAGTGGCGATTGCCGGCGCGATCGTGGCGGCATCGCTGCCTGTCCTGCAGGCGCACGCGCCGGCTCTCGATGCGCTGGCCACGGGCGGGGACGAGGTGGCCACATCGCTCGGCTTCGCGGTCGCGCGCACACGCCTGCTCATCACGGTCGCGGCGGTGCTGGCCACCGCCGCGATCGTGAGCTTTACGGGCGTGATTGCCTTCGTCGGCCTGGTGGCGCCTCACATCGCGCGCATGCTCATCGGCGGCAACCACCGCGTCCTAATCCCTTTCGCGGCGATCATTGGCGCGCTGCTCCTGCTCATCGCCGATCTGATCGGCCGGCTCGCCTTTGCGCCGATCATCATCCCGGTGGGAATTGTTGTAGCGTATCTCGGCGTCCCGCTGTTTCTGCACCTGCTTCTCTCCCGGCGCCAGGAGATGCTTGTGTGATGCTCGAGATCGCGGGCCTTCAGTACGGCTACCACGGCACGCCGGTCTTGAAGGGGATCGATCTCAACGTGGCTGCGGGGGAAGTCGTCAGCATCGTCGGTCCCAACGGCGCCGGCAAGAGCACGCTGCTCAAGTGTGTGAACCGCATCCTCCGGCCAACCGCGGGCACGGTGTCGCTCGAGGGACGGGCAGCGTCGGCGTACGCGCGCCGGGAGCTTGCGCGGACGATTTCCTACGTACCCCAGCAGACCGGGCCGACACCGCTTCTTTCCGTGATCGACATGGTCGGCCTCGGGCGCGCGCCGCATCGCGGACAGGCGCCCGCTGCTCACGATCGGGCAATCGTGATGGACGCCATCGAGGCGGTCGGCCTGGTGCCACTGGCGTTCCGGCTGTTCGCGGAATTGAGCGGGGGCGAACGCCAGCGAGTGCTCATCGCAAGAGCCCTGGCGCAGGAAGGCCGGCTCATGCTGCTCGACGAGCCGACCAATGCTCTCGATCTTCGGCACCAACTCGACGCCATGATCCTCGTGCGCAGGATCGTTCGGGAGCGCGGTACATCTGCGCTTATCGCCATTCACGATCTCGGGTTGGCGAGCCGCTTTTCCGACCGCCTGGTGCTCCTCTCTGCGGGACGAGTCTACGCGGACGGCGAGTGGACCAGTGTCCTTTCGCCTGCTCATCTCGAAGGCGTGTACGGCGTCACCGCCGAGGTGGGGACAGCGAACGGCCTTCCCTACGTCATTCCCAAAAGACAAACTCCCTGACTCTCAGGGCCTTCGCTTGGGTATCTTCTGCGGAAGGGCCGTTTACCGTGAGCCTCATTTTGCCGCTGCACTTCGATTTAGAAACGCTGAGCGGCACATTACAAAACTCACTTTCGAGCGGGATGAAGCACTTGCTCAGAAAGCTTTGTGGGTTGGGGTTTACCAATCTCGTCGGCAGCCTTAACGAGTGCACGCTGCGCGCGCTCAATTCCCTCAAGGTGGTGAACCATGGAGTCCAAAACGACATGAACAAGGTGTGCTTGCGTATCCGTCCACCCCGTCCTATGGATTATCTGCAAAAGCTGATCCGCGTGGTTTTCCGACGCCATTCTCTGCAATTGCCCTTGGATTTCGCGAATTTCTGGTTCTAGTGTGGTATGGCTCATGCTTAACTCCCTTAGGGGCTTGGCACGCTTCGTGCCATTGGCACGCTACCCTCAGATTTTGGCTTGCACGTTGTCCAAATTAACGCTACAACCCCGCAGGGGGGCATTGATTCCCAAAGGGATGCGTCCCTCCCCCGGGGCTAAAACGCAACAGGAGTTGCCCTTTCCCGGCCTGACTGGCCGCCAAGCAAGAGGAACTGCGGTGTATCTTTCTGCGGTAAATTCTACCGCTGGCCTGCAGTGATCGCCGCATAGCAGGGCAGGTAAAAGCGGGCGCCACCAATCCGGCCAACGCGGCCGAGGGCACCATTCGCAAGGGTTTTGCTTCCAGCATCGAACGCAACTGCGTTCACGGCTAGGACGCCTCGGAGACGGCGGGTTTCGAAATTCCGTTCTTCTTCAGCGGGGCGGAGCTGCTGTAACGCACGTTCCCGGCGCAGCCTCCGCCGGCTTCACGTCCCCGACCCAATACTCCGTTCCCTTGACGAAAACCGTCGCGTCGATGCACTCATTGGGTTGGAGCTTCGAGAAATCCTGCGAGTCTTTCACGGGGTATTCCATTTTCATCGCGTCCATCCAGCCCTCGACCTTTTGCGCGTTGATGGTCGCGATTTTGTCGTGCGGATCCAGACTCACGACTTCGCCATGAAGCCTGTACTGCTTCACCGGTTCGTTGTTTGCGGTATTCGAGCCGCAGGAAATCAGCAGCGCCGCGGCCGCTACCGCCGCGAAATGCCGCCCCAATCGCGCGCGCTTCAGCCTCAAACTGTTGGCCACCACGCTCACCGAACTGGCGGCCATGCAGGCGCTAGCGATCACCGGATTCAAAAAC
>JASIEN010000291.1 GCA_030045935.1 Candidatus Sulfotelmatobacter sp. | reverse complement strand
TGCGAATAAGCTTGCCAATGTAACTTTCTGCCGCATGGTGTGGCACGCCGCACATGGGCACGGCGATTCCCTTTTCCTTATTGCGCGAGGTGAGGGTGATCTGGAGCTCTTTGGCGGCCACAATGGCGTCGTCGAAAAACAGTTCGTAAAAATCCCCCAGGCGAAAGAACAACAGTGCGGTGGGGTACTCTTTTTTGACGGCGGCATATTGCCGCATCAGCGGGGTGGACGGCTCGGTCATGCTTTCGGGGCTTGGCGCGGATTATAGCAAGGAAAAAGGGTTCAAAGATTCACAGGTTTCAAGGTTTCAGGGACCGAAAGTCTATACCCACAGCGCGTGCTTCGGGAGATCCCCGCGCCGCCGGTAAGAAAGCGGCGCTTGAGGATGACCCCAGCCGGTAGCCGGGTCTTCCACTCTGAGACCTTGGAACCTTGAAACCTTCCAATCCTCCTTGACTCCGCTTCGGCCGCAGTGTTTTCCTAATGCATGGAACTGCGCAAGGATCCCATTACGCGGTCGTGGGTTATTACGGGAGACGAATCTCCCGACGGCGGTCCGCGTTCCACAAAGGCTTGCCCGTTTTGCCCCGATTCGCCCGATCCCACACAAGTTATTTCAGCGCTGCCGAGCGCGGTTGGCTGGTCGTCGCGCTCGCAGGTGCATCCCGCGCCGCTCTACCACATTGAGGGAGAGGCGGACCGGCGGGCGGACGGCATTTATGACCGCATGAGCTCGGTTGGCGCCCACGAAGTGCTGGTGGAAAATCCCAAGCACGACCGGCATCTGTGGATGGCCAGCGACGATGAGATCGGAATGTTCCTGCGTCTGGCCGCCGAGCGCATCCTCGATCTGAAGCGCGACTCGCGGATCAAGTATGTCAGCCTGTTCAAGGACTACGGCCCCGGCGCGGGCCAGGAATTCGCTCACCCTGCGTCGCAGCTTACGGGAACACTGTTTGTTCCGCGACGCGTACTTTACGAGTTGCGCGCCGGTCGCGAGTACTACAACAGCAAGGAGCGCTGCGTGTTTTGTGACATTCTGACGCAGGAGGAGCGGCAGGCGTCGCGCGTGATCGAAGCGTACGGCGATTACGTTGCTCTTGGGCCATATGCTCCGCGGGTTCCTTATGAAACCTGGATCATGCCGCGCAACCACGAGGCTTCATTCGAGCGCACCGGCCTGAACAAACCGGGACTGCGCGTGCATCTTGCCGCCCTGCTGCGGCGGACTCTACAACGGGTGCGTTCGATCACCGAAGGCTTTCATCTGGTGCTGCACACTTCGCCGAACAGCCTGCATTTCTCGAAAACCCTGGGCTACTGGAAGACCATTGACGAGGACTATCACTGGCACATCGAAATCATGCCGGTGCTGGCGACCAAGGCGCGATCCTATACCTTCAAAGAGGTCTACTACTCGCCGGTCAGTTCGGAGACGGCGGTGAGGAATTTGCGCGAGGCGAAGATCGATGGCTGAACCATCGAGCGGGTTACCTGGCATGGATCGGCCAGTCGGTCTGATGCCAACAAACTAACTTTGCCCCGCAGCCTTTGCTTGGGATGCGGATTTCTGTTGGCGAAGCAGTTCCGCGGCTGCATTGGCCTCCAGGGGATGGGCAAACAAGTAGCCCTGGCCGAAATTGCAGCCCACCTGGCGCAGCCGGTCGCGCTGCCTGGAATTCTCGAGGCCTTCGGCGATTACATTTAATCTCAGTTTCTCCGCCAGCAGCAGAATCAGGTCGACTGCATCGCTAGTCTTGCGATCGGTCATCATTTCGTGGATCAGAAAGCGTGCGATTTTTAACGCTGCCAATGAAAACTGGTTAAGCTCGACGAGAGATAAATTTGCCGTTCCGAAATTATCGAGAATAACGCCAACGCCCAGGCGCTTGAGGTTGGCCAGCGCATTGAGGGACAGCTTGGGGTTGGAAGCGGCGATTTTTTCCGCGATCTCCAGATGCAGCATGCGCGGCTCGATTTCGGTTTTTCCCAGCGCCGTCGTGACACTATGGAGCAAATCAGGATCGGCCCATTGCCCGGCGGAAAGATTCACGCTGATGCCGAGATGCTCCAGTTCCGGGAATTCGGTTCTCCAGGCTTGTAACTGACGGCAGGCTTGCACCAGTACCCATTGACCGATGGAGACGAGCAGGCCCCGATCTTCGGCGACCGACATGAACTTCTGCGGCGAGATCAACCCCTGCTGCGGGTGCTGCCAGCGAAGCAAGGTCTCGAATGCCTGAATCTGCCCACTTTTCAGGTTGACGATGGGCTGGTAGTAGAGGCGGAACTGACGCTTCTCCATGGCCTCACGCAGGTCAGCTTCCAGCTTGAGACGGCTGACGGCGCGGGCATGCATGGCTTCGTCAAATACCTCGCAGCGGCCTCCGCCGAGAGCTTTGGCGCGGCGCATGGCCACGTCTGCTTCGTGCAGCAGTTCCTCCGCGCGGCTGTGCGCGGAAGTGCTGAGGGCGATGCCCACGCTGGCAGAGGTACGCAGTTCGCGCCCTTCTACCATCAGCAGGGCCGAAACCGCCCCCAGAATGCGCTGCCCGACGCGCATGGCGTCGCTAGGGTCGCTTATGCGTTCGAGCAAGATGGTGAATTCGTCTCCCCCTAAGCGCGAAAGTACGGAGTGGCGTATGCCGGTGTCGTTCTGCGGCCGGCAAAGCAGATCCTCATCGCGCAGGCAGGCGCCGAGACGGCGCCCAATTTCGAGGATTACGCGATCACCGACTGCCGACCCCATGGTGTCATTAAAAACCTTGAAGCCGTCCAGATCAGCAACCAGCAAGGCGTACTGGTGGTCGGGGTTTCGTTGGGTACGAGCGAAAAGGTTTTGCAGCCGCTCTAAAAATAATCGGCGGTTGGGCAGGCCGGTCATGCCATCGTGCAGCGAATTGTGCGCCGCCTGTTCTTCGGCCTGTTTGCGGTCGGTCACGTCGCGGTTGACGATGACCAGCTTCGTAACCTCGCCGTTATCGCCGCGGATCGTGCCGGCGAGCGACTCCAATATGCGCCACGTGCCGTTTTTGTGTCGGATCCGGTACTCCAGTTTGCGGCCGACGCCGGTGGCCCGCGCCTGCTGTGCGGCTTCCAGAACTTTCAGGCGATCGTCGGGATGAATCTGTTCGAAGGCCGAGGTCTCTCCCAGTTCGGCGGGTGAATAGCCAAGAATTCTCTTATATGCGGGACTGTTGTACAGGCGATTGCCTTTGACGTCGACCACGGCAATCATGTCAGCGGCGTTTTCGGTGACGATCTTGAACAGTTCTTCGCGCTTCTTCGTTTCAGCACCAACGCGATACAGATAGAACTGCTGGCCGGCTACACATACGACCAGCACGATGACAGCGATCCAGCTATAAAGAGACATTCAGGAGGGATATCGGCAGATTGTCGTTTAAAACTTAGGAAGGCCTCGCCGGTATCTGCCACGGGCAATGCCCGTCGAGCCCATTCGACCGGACAGCCAGGGTGGCCGTTTCGTGCATCGCAGGTGCTCTAGCGCATCAATCGCGAGCATAATATTTCTTATGCCGGAGAAAACCGTTCGTCGGTTGAAGACATATGCGGGGGGTCAAGGCTATGTTTACCAATACTATTTTGTTGGCCAGCGGCCGGCGCTGGCAGAAGATCCGGAAGCGCCCGCGACGGAATTCATTTTTGATGTGACCTCCGACCGCAAGGTGACCTTTGCGATCAGCGTGTTTTTGGGGGAAGAAGCGGTCGCAGCGTGGGCGGCGGCTCATGGGCGTCCGCTCACAGAGGCAGAACAATATGCGGCCGCCAAGTTGCGTTTGTTTCGGGCTTTTGACGAACTGGAGGATGTGAAGGCTGAGGGGCGCCGGCTTTCAATCGACGGAGCATATCTGGAAGATACGCTTGCCGGTATCGGCATTGAATAGTGGCGGCCAGAATAGCGTGTGATGCACGTCACATGCTCCGGTGACGTCTGCCGTTTGCTTCCGCACTGATCTCCGCGCAGAATATAATGCGTGGAAAGGAATGGGGTTCGCCTGAATCTTCAAAGAACCGGAGCGCCGAAAAAGCAAGAAAATCGCGCCCTTCGACAGCTTGCGTAAACTTAGCGGACTCTGATAGTTACCTCAACTATGCCGTTACTTTGGTTGCGCTTCGCGCTGGCTTGCTACTTTATCGGACTGATCTACGCATTTTTTGCCCTTAGCCGCACCAGCGAGCTTTTTGGCCGCATTGCGCTGCATGCCGCCAGCCTGGGAATGGTTTTTCACTTCGTTTCTCTGGTTGAGCTTTTTCTTTCCGGACAGGTGCTGTGGGCGTTAGGCCACAATGGCGAATCGCTGCTGGGTTTTCTGTCGATGACGTTTTTTATGATCGTTTACGCGATCTATAAGACGACTTCACCCGGGGTGGTGGTGTTCCCCTTTGTTTTCTTTCTGACATTTGTGGCGGCGGTGGATGAACAGCCGGTGCTGCTTACGTCTTTTGTGCAGCACAAAGGTTGGCTGATTGCTCACATCATTCTGATCTTCACTGGCTATGCGGCGCTGGTTTTGAGTTTCGGAGCGAGCTTACTTTATTTAGTGCAAGAGCGGCGGCTCAAGGCTAAGAAACCGAGCAGTCTGATTTCCTTCTTGCCGGCCCTGGAAGTGATTGACCAGATCGGTTATCGGTCGCTGTTGCTAGGTTTTCCGTTTATGACACTGGGCCTAATTACCGGCTCGGTGGTAGCCATGTCGGCTTATGGTCATGTAGATTTCACCGACCCTAAGATTCTTCTTTCGATTCTGATGTGGGTGGTCTACATGATTATGGTGTTCACGCGCTGGAATTCTGGCTGGCGCGGACGGCGGGCGGCAGTTCTGGCGACCGTTACAGTCGTCACTGCCATCGTGGCGTGGGCGGCGAATTACTTCTCGACGATTCACAGGTTCGCAGCATCATGAGATATCAGCTCATTGGCGTGAACCATAAGAGTGCACCGCTAGAGGTGCGGGAGCGGCTGGCGATCCCGGAATCGAAGCTGCCTGATTGCTGCCGCGATCTCAGAGCGTATCCGGGAATCGAAGAAGCGATGATCATTTCCACTTGTAACCGAGTGGAATTGATTACGCATACGGCGAATGGCTCGGCCGACCTGCGCGGATTCTTGCACGAAAAGTTCAACCTAAAGCCGGAAAATCTCGACCCGCATTTGTATGAATTGCGGGAAAAAGATGCAGTTCGCCACGTGTTCCGTGTGGCCTCGAGCCTGGATTCGATGGTCGTCGGCGAGGCCCAGATTCTTGGCCAGGTGAAGGAAGCTTATGCCACGGCGCGCGCGGTGGGCGCAGTGCACGGGCAGCTGGACCAGCTTTTCACCCGCGCTTTCGCGGTGGCCAAGCGGGTGCGGACTGAAACTGCAGTTGGCTCTTCCTCGGTCTCCATTGCGTCGGTAGCGGTCGAGCTGGCAAAGAAGATTTTCGGGAACCTGCAGGGCAAGAATGTTTTTATCGTCGGGGCCGGGAAAATGAGCGAATTGGCCGCCCGGCATCTCGTGGCACATGGTTGTGCTTCGATCTTTGTTGCCAATCGCACGTATGACCGTGCCATTGGGCTGGCGCAAAGGTTTAACGGGCAGGCGATCAAATTTGAGGATTTATATAA
>JASIEN010000290.1 GCA_030045935.1 Candidatus Sulfotelmatobacter sp. | reverse complement strand
TTTCCAAACCCTTCTTCGCCGCGTGGGTCTGAAGAACTAGACTCCCAGGTCAAACGCACAACGGAAGTAAGTATTGTCGGTTGTTGTAATCAGGCGTTTAACACTCCTTGACTTTTATATTTCAAAATTTGAAAGCTTTTCGTCCGAGCCCTGGGTCCCATCGGCAGGAAAAATTCAGCATGACAGGCCGGCAGGTTCTGGCTCAACCAGGGAAGGAAAATCTGTGACGTGACTTGTGACGTAACCCTCGCATCCATGCCCCTGCAAGTGCTTCCAATCGACTCCTACTGAGGCCCGCGCGCCAAGGTCGAATTCAGGCTTGACGCTTTCTGATTCTGCTATTTGTCCTCATTGTCCTTCACCCCATCCAATTCAGGTTTAAGAATTCGCAACGATGAGGTCGTCGGTTCGAGCCCGACTAGCTCCACCAAAGTTTTCACTCACTGGCCGTCCGGCGTTCTTTCCCCTTTTCGTGGCATGGTCTGTTTAAGGCTAAGATAGCCATGCCAATTTCATGAAATATTTCCTTTCGGTACTCGCCATCATTCTTTTATTCGCGTTCCTGTTCATTTTGGCA
This sequence comes from Candidatus Sulfotelmatobacter sp., assembly GCA_030045935.1. Taxonomy (GTDB): domain Bacteria; phylum Acidobacteriota; class Terriglobia; order Terriglobales; family Acidobacteriaceae; genus Sulfotelmatobacter. The sequence continues at coordinate 2,001 of JASIEN010000290.1, read as the reverse complement.
TTGAGAACTATTCCGATTCATGTTTACGACGGCTTTGAGTCGTCTCGCCTGAGCCACCTTCGCTGGACCGATCGCCGCTTCGAACCGGGAGCGGTTGTATTTGAGGAGTCCGTGGTGCGTTCGGGTGGCAGGGCGCTCGCGATAACAGTTCGATCGGGCGATCGACCCGAAGCAGCGAGCAAATCCGGCGCAGCAACGGAACGCGATGAATTAATGGAGTCGTGGTGGTTGTACTCTCGCGCCGGGAGAACCTACGTCTATTCGTTTAGCCTCTACCTCCCCAACGATTTTCCACAGACTACGGAGCGGTTGGTGATCGCGCAGTGGAGGCAATTTTGCGAGGGTTCACCTTGTATCCCCGATAACCCCATTCTTGCCGTGCGCTACGAACTCGGACGGCTTCAGGTCACACGTAACGACGAACACGGGAAAACTTTGCTTTATCAAGGCAACGAGGATGTCCGCGGCCAATGGCTAGACTTTCGCTTCGTTATACGATGGGACACAACGAGCATAGGAACCGTCGAAGCAACCCTGCAAGGTCGTGGAATTGTGCATTATCAAGGACCCACAATCTATCAGCCCGGACCCGGCCACCCCAAGCACGCGCTCATCTACTTCAAGACTGGGTTGTATAGGGACGCTCTGCACGAGCCTCCATGGACGATGTATGTCGATGAGTATCGAAAGGATCAGTGCCCTGCGAGTGGTTGCCGGTGAATCCCAAAATCGTTGGATGATACCTGCTTACCGCTCGATCGACTAGAAGATTACCGCGTCAAACGGATTCTTTCCCTGTTTCATCGGGGTGGGAATCACGCGTGTCTTTGGCCGTTCCTCGTGCAGGGCAATGTCCAGCCGGATGACCAGATCTTTCAGCTTTCCGCGATCGTCTTCCTCATTGATTTGCCGGCGAAGCCGGCGAATCGTTTGGTCTGAGGTTGGAAATGTGGATCGCATCATAGAACACCTCGCTGGATTAGCGTTAGTTTAGAACAACGCGATCAGATGCTACAGCGCAGAATTTTTCTGTTACGGATTTGAAACGCCGATGGATAGTTTCAGGGAATACTCTTCTAGGTCTACTGCCTCGTTAACTAGTCGGTTGTATGTGGGCCCGCGCTTTTCTCTATCACTTGTTCGGAGGTCAGCCCGTAGAGCGGGGGAGTGGGCACCCCCAGCATGGCGAGATACATGTAGATTTGACCGCGATGGTGTGCTTCGTGCTCTACCATGGCACGCATCCATTTCCATTTGGTTATCGACGCGCCATCAGGAGTGCGGCACTTGGCATTCACGTCAGCCAGTCCCGAGAGTATCTCGCGTGACTCGCCGTGCAGGCGCTCCATGAGCGCGAGTATCTCCTCCCGGGTCGGGGCCAGCTCCCGCCCACAACCCGCATATCGGCAAGGTTCGCCGGCAATAGGATCTGCGAAAATGTGGCGATTTGCCAGCGCGATATGCCGGGCGATGGCACCCAGGCTGAATTTTCCCTCACGATATGACCAATCTATTTTGTCTGCAGGAATACAGCGGGCAACCCGCATGGTCCGCTCGTGAACCTTGTCGAAGTAATCGAGGAAAATGCCGAGGTCGCGAATTTCCATTTCCTGCCTCCCCTTAAGATCGTGTTTTGTGATCAGACAGATTTGGCGTGATTATTGCGTCCCATGCGGCCAGGGCACAACTGGCCGCAAAATTTAGCGACTTGCGCGATGCGCCGCCGCGGGCTTGTAATGCCAGTCCGTCGATGACCGTTGTATAGAACGAGGCGATGCCAGCAAGATCGAGTCCTGGTGGCAATTCGCCCTGCCCCACCGCGCGCTCCAGCCGCTGCTGAATCAGTTTTCGCCGGCGGGTGCGCAGGCGGCGCAGATATTGCTCTACACTGCTGCTTGTGGATGTTCCCATCGCTCCCTGTACAAGCATGCAACCGCGGGGCGCGCCGGGTTTGCAGAATGCCTGCACGGCCGCGTGCAACAGGGCCTCAATCGCCGCGCG
>JASIEN010000289.1 GCA_030045935.1 Candidatus Sulfotelmatobacter sp. | reverse complement strand
GGATGTCGCAGGTCATCGTGCAGATTCTTCTGGGCACCGTAACGCCCATTACTTTGCTCTTTCTGGCTCAAGTTTTTAAGCCGTCAGCAACTGTGCGCAAACGAATCTACGTTTCGGCCGGGTGCCTCACCCTCATCGGCATCTTCGCCATGAGGTGGAATGTCGTAATCGGTGGCCAGCTTTTCTCAAAGAGCTTTTTGGGATACACCACGTACAAGATGGGATTTGCTACGCGGGAAGGATTGCTTCCGGCGATCGTGCTGATGATTCTTCCCTTCATCATCCTGTGGGTTTTGGTAAAACTCCTGCCGCCCTGGCCGGACGCAGCCATCGCTACCTCTGGCGCAACTGCGGCGCACGGAACCAGCTAGCCCTTTTTCATGCGGGCAGACGCGGAGCAGCCTAATGCCGCAAGCTGTTGATACCGTCAGCACAACAATCGAGCAACTTACGGAGCGCGTGCGCGACCTTGAAGGCCGCGTTGCCGCGCTCGAAGCACAACGAAAAAAATCAGGTTCGATGCAGAATGAATCTGTGGCCACGCTGCCCCCGATTCAACGGCCAAGTCCTCCAGCCACCTGGCACGGATTCCCACCCGCAGAAACGCCAGCTGGGGCCATCGCCATAATCGGTAAGGCTGTTCTGGCAATCGCCGGGGCGTATCTGCTGCGCGCGATTGCAGAATCGGGGGCGATCCCAAAGCTCCCAGTATTGATTCTTGCCATCGCGTATGCCGGGGCATGGATGGCTTGGGCAGTCAAGATTTATCCGCTCAATCGCGTTGCCAGCGCAACATATGCAATTACGTCGGCCCTCATTCTGTCGCCGCTGTTGTGGGAGTCGACGGTTCGCTTCCATGCCATATCGCCATCATTCACTGCGGTTGTGCTGGTTGCATTCGCGGTCATGACGTTTGAACTCACTCTGCGGGACGAGTTGCAGTTGATTCCCTGGATCGGAAGCACCGCAACCGTAGTCACAGCCCTGGCGCTGATTGTCGCCACGCACGAGTTGGTTCCCCTAACGATCGCGTTGTTGGCGATTGCTTTGGCCACCGAGATCGCAGTTTGCCTCGGCCGCTATCTGACGATGAGAGCTATACCGGCAATCGCTGCCGATCTTGCCATCTTGCTGATTATCGACCTCATGACTTCTGACCGGTTGCCGTTCGACTATGAGCTGCTGTCATCCGGCATGATCACCGCGTTGTGCCTTGCTCTGCTGGCCATCTATGGTGGAAGCATTGGCGTCCGCTGCTTCGCGTTGCGGCATCAGGTCACATTTTTTGAAATCGGCCAGGCCGTGCTGGTGTTTATGCTGGCGGCGTTCGGGGTGTTGCGCACCAGTCACGGGAAGGCACCAATACTGGGCTTACTGTTTCTGATGCTGAGCGTCCTGTGTTATTGGGGAATGCTGTCGAGATTCGCCGGGCAAGCGCTCACTCGCACTCGCCTGGTCTGCGGCATGTGGGCTGCGGTCCTCTTTTTGTCCGCGAGCTTGCTGCTTTTTTCCACGGGTTTCGCGGCGCTGTCTCTGTGCATCGTGGCAATTGCTGCACAGACCGCACATGTGCGCGTGGGAAAACTCAGCCTGGGAGTGCAGGCCACGTTTTACTTGCTAGGTGCGACTGCAATCTCATCTGTGCCAGCCTACATTGAAAATGCTCTGGCCGGGAGCATTCCCGCTGCACCGGATTGGAATGTCTGGATTGTGGCCATCGCCGCCGCGATTTGCTACCCGATTGGGGCGCGTGTTGCCGAAGATCGACCCAGGCGCCTGCTTCTGATCTTGCCCGCTGTGCTCGTCGGATTTACCGCGGCGGCATTGGCCATTGCCGCGTTTGTGTTTCTGGCTTCAGGGCGTTTCCTGGTAGACGCCCCGCGGCTCTCCGTCATCCGCACCGTCGTGAACTGCACTCTTGCGCTGGTTCTGGTTTTTCTCGGTTCGCGATGGAAACATCCTGAACTTCGCTGGGTGGCCTATGCCACCGTGGCATTCGGAACATTGAAGTTGTTGTTTGAAGACTTAAGGTTCGGCAACGCGGCATCGCTTGTGTTTTCGCTACTATTTTATGGAATGGTTCTGATCCTGTTGCCACGCTTAACGCGACGAGAACAAGCGACCCTTGATTGATTTGCAGGATCGGAGCGAATTCCAGTGCGGCCGCGCAAAGAATAGGGGTTCGCGTTTCATTCTGTTTACGCATAGGAAATAAAAAACCAGTGAGCAAGTTACGAAAAAGACAGTAGCTGTCGGGATGCAAGTTCAGCATCTTCACAAAATGGCTCACTGCAATAAGTGACAGCCGTCACGGAACATTCCAGCAGTCGAAGACTGGCGTTTGCTGCTTGGACGTCCACCATATGCCAGGCTCGAGGGGCCTCCCCCGCAGTTTATAGCTCACGCCCAAACGATCAAGTTCGCTCAGGACATGAGCAATGGCTTGCCCGACCGCCGATTTTACCGTGGGGGTTAAATCGTCTCCTGCCTCGAACGATTCCGCCACCACTCCTACCAGCAGTACATCAGCCGGCGCTACGCCGAGGAAATTAGCCGCCAGCAAGGTTTCTACCAGCGCGGGCGAGTGCGGGTCCATGTGTACGCCGGGCGAGTGACGCAAGATCTCTTCTTTGCGATAGACCAGGACCGTGCCAGCATCGGCATGGGTATCGACACAATCGATGAGAATTACGGCATCCCGGCCGGCAATGCGCTCGACAAGATCGAGCGCCGGGGTCCCAAGGTCAATCACCTCCACCGCTTTGGCGAAGTCGTAACGCGACTCCAGAAGGCGCACGACGTACGGGCCGACGCCGTCGTCGCCGAGCAGGATGTTGCCGAT
>JASIEN010000288.1 GCA_030045935.1 Candidatus Sulfotelmatobacter sp. | reverse complement strand
CGCGAACCTCCGCTGATTGCTTGCGACGGCCGTCGAGCTTGGCCCGACTGGACAGCCGAGGGCGGCTGTCCCCACATGTGCATCTCGGCTTTCGCTTTGGGCATGGACGCCGCGACTCGGCGCTGCTCTTCGGCCGTAAGCTGGAAAATGTAGTCGGTCAGCAGCTTGCGATGATCGCCGGCGTATCCATTGAACGATGGCGGCGTCGGTCCGGCGAAAACATATTGACCGTTCGGCCCCTGCCGGAACAATCCTGACGGCATGGATGTTCCCGGACTCACGGCCTGCGGATCGGTGATCCAGCGCTCGACCCAATCCGGCTTCAAACGCTCTTTCGCCAGCAGGAAATTCGGCGCGGTTGCGATTTTGTCGTGAGAGGGATCGCCTGTCGCGTGACACTTCAGGCAGGGTGCGGCAGTGCTCGAGAACAGGCTGCGCGCCATGTCGGTTTCCTTCGCGGTCAGCACCGGCACCTCTTCCGGAATGTACGGCATGGGCTGTTGCGACAGCGCCTGGAAGAAGCGCACGAGCTTGCGAAGCTCATTGTCAGAAAAAGAGAACGTAGGCATGCGCACTTTCAAATACGGACGCACGCCATTGCGATTGGTGTCGGTCGTGCTGAGCGACGGATTCGACAGGAACTTGCGCAGCCACTCAGGATCGACGCGCGCGCCTTCGGTGAGCAGTTTCGGCGGCAGTTGTTCCTGCACGTCCTGATACTGCTTTAGGCCCATCAGAATCGTTTTCTGTCCGGGGATAAACTGGTGGCATCCCATGCAGTTGTACTTCTTGATAACCCACCAGCCTTCCTGAATGTCATGGCGGGAATCGCCCGGCTTGTAGAGGTAACTCTGGGGCAGAGAAGTCTCCTGACTTCCCATGAGAAAAGTGGTGAGGTCGAGCACCTGCTCTTTGCTCAAGTGCAGGTTGGGCATGCGGAGCTTTTCGGTGTCACTCTTGACCATGCCCTCGTCATAGACGTTGGGCTCGGCGAGCTTGTGCTCGAAAAATCCTTTGTGGTTGTACCAGGGTTTGGAGGCGGGACCATCGGGCAAGCGCGCGAGATCGTCTTTATCTTTGATCGGCTCGGAACCTTTTCCGCCGCGCTGCGCCGGTTCGGTGAAGAGCGCGAAGTCGAGGCGCTCGATCGGCTTTGAACCTTCGAAGGTTAGTTCGGTGCCGATGCGGCCTTCGTCCTCCATGCCGGCAATCTCATGACAGCCGGCGCAGCCGAAGTGGCGAACCCATTTCTTGCCTTCTTCCTTCAGCGAAGTATCGTCCATGAACGAGGCGTCGGCATAAGAGGACGGTTCCTGCTTTTTCTGCGTCATCAGAAAAGTCGCGATGTCCTCAGCGTCTTCGGGACTCAGGCGCAGGCTGGGCATCACGGTCATGTTCTGCACTTGCAGTTCGTGTCCGTCGTTCGGACAGCGACTATGTTCGAGGTCGAACTGATAGGGAAGGCCCTTCTTCGCATAATCCTCGGGGCCTATATCTTTTTTCTCGTACGGACAATACGGACGCGTGCGCTCGCGCGCGTTGTGAATCCAGCGAACGAGGTAATCGTAATTGGCTTTTTCGCCAACGCGCGAAAGATTCGCGGCGAACACGCCGCCCTGCACCTGATCGCCTTCGCCGATGGAGTGGCAGGCCAGGCACCCACGGGTTTCGAAAAGTTCTTTGCCGTGCTCGGCGTTGCCGGGCTTGTGCTTGGGCAGGGGATCGGTGAATCCCGATTGCCAGATGAACGCCGAGATCGCCTGAATCTGATGATCGCTGAGGCGGAAGTTCGGCATCTTCGTGGTGGGACGGAAATCGGACGGCTTCTTCAGCCAGACGGGAATCCAGTTTTTGTTCAGCTTGAGGCGGACGTCTTTCAGATTGGGCCCGACTTTTTTCTGATCCTGCATCAGCGAGTGCGATTGAAAGTCGAGCTGCTGCAAACGGCCGTCGAGCTTACTGTTGGCTACGCGCAGGTCGACTGCCTGTTCGTTCAGCTTGTTGGCTTCTTCGTTGGATTCGGCGGCGTCGGCCTGCTTCATGAGATACGCCGTCTGCTTCAGATTGTCTTTCTTCTGCTGCTCGATCTGCTTGATCTGCTGCCCGATATTGTTCAGATCCTCCGGTTCCTTGTCGTAGCCCTCGTAGCGATGGCAACCCATGCATCCGCGTTGGCGGAAGAGATCTTTTCCGTTGTTGATGGTTTCAAACTGCATGTCGCCACTGACCAGCACCATGTCGGCGGCGTGGCAGCTCTGGCAGCCGGCCTGAGAATTTTCCTTGGGATAGAGCGGCCAGAGCCAGTGCTCGTAATTTCCGTGCGCCTTCTCGACGCTGGTGGTGGCACGGCCGTTGCCCTGATGGCAGGGTGAGCAACCAAACTTGTCGGGATCGTGAATCTGCAGCAGCTCGGGATCGGTATGGCTGACGAATGCGGCGGCGTATTCGTCGGGCTTCTTTTCGCCCTTGGGAGTCATGGCCGCTTCAGTGATCTTGAGCGGTTCGCGCGTGCCCATGTGGCAGGACTCGCAGCGATCGACGATGTTGGCTTCGGCCACGTTGATCTGGACGATTTTTGCGTCCCAGTTGGCGGTTTTGGTTTTCAGGCCGTCGATCTGCGCGGGCGTCAGGTCGACCATGTGGTCGGTGAC
>JASIEN010000287.1 GCA_030045935.1 Candidatus Sulfotelmatobacter sp. | reverse complement strand
AGAAATGTGTGGGACGGTGAGACCAACCTTCGCGGCGACATCCTCGAATCTGGGAGTCCGCTGTGGCGCCGTTTTCGATTCCTGCGAATGGGATCCCAAGGTGGCTCTTGCGGCTGCAGAACCCTTTTCTTTAGCTGGGGTGGTCTGAGCAGGAAGGGTTGAAGACAACAGCAATCCGGATAATATCCACTCGAAACGCGGGAATCGCATGGGAAGGGAAGTATCGATTATACAGGCGGGCCAGTCTTTAGATTTCTGGAGACATTCTTCGCGCGCAAAACAAAACGCCCCAGGTCCGGTTTGGACCTTGGGACGTCTGTTGATCAGCCCTCCCCCAAGTGCTGCTCAAGAACAACAATACTCCAGCACCTGAAACCCGTGAATGGCCCGTCCGTGCCATTAGCAATTGCTAAAACAGCCAGGGTTCCCAAAAGGTAACCTGCTCACGCTGTTACGTGATCACGGGTACTTCGCTGACGCCAGCCGTCCCGAACACTTCGCGATAGCGTTCAACCTCTGCGGGTGGCCCCAGCGCCTTCGCATAATTGTCAGATAGCTTCACCGCCGGCCTGCCCTCGACGCTCGAGACTTTGCCAATCAGACTGATGGGGGCAAACCCACCGCTTCCTGATGGATCGCATCCGCGAAAATCGTTGGTCAGCAGTGTCCCCCACCCAGCACTGAAGCGAATCCGCCGGCCGGGCGTCCATTTTTGTGGGTCGTCGAAGTCCGCGCCGCTGTGGAAGTCTGCCGCTATCACACCGCTGGCCATTGCTCCCCCAAAATAGGCGTGCAAGCCAAGAATATCTTCCACATCCAGAGCATCTGACACGATGATCAGTTTTTCTCGTGGATCACGCCTGTGCCTTTCCAGCCATGCGATGTATTCATCACCTGCGATATACGGGTCCTTGCTGTCGATACGTTGTCCCGTCCAGTCGGCTATCCAATCAGGAGCATTCGCGAAAAACTGCGTGGTTCCAAACGTATCGGGCAGCATGATCTTCAGGGCGCCGCTATACGTCTGTTGCCACAACTCAAGCACCTTATACTGCGAAGCTTTCAATTCCTCATTGTTATTCGCCAGTGCTGCCAGCACCATTGGAATCTCATGGGCATTGGTTCCGATCGCCTCCAGGTCATGCTTGTGTGCGAGAAAGGCGTTCGAGGTTCCAATAAAGCCACTGCCCAGGTTCGCCGCCATGGCCCCGACCACATATTCCTGCCACAGAAAACTGTGCCGGCGCCGGGTGCCGAAATCGGCCACACTCAGATTCGGCACACTGCGCAACCTCTCTATTTTGCTCCACAGCTTGGTCTTCGCCTTCGCATAAAGAATGTCGAGCTGGAACTCGCTCAGCCGTTTCATGTTGGCGCGCGTCCGCAGCTCATTGATGATCGAAAGCGAATACAGCTCCCACATCGTCGTTTCGGTCCACATCCCGTCGAAGGAAAGGTGAAAGCGTCCGTCGCGAACCGAAACTTCATAATCCGACAAACGAAAATCGTTCTCCAGCCACTCCAGAAACGCGGGCTCAAAAATCCCCTGACGGCCATAAAACGTGTTACCCGCCAGCCAGACAATCTCCGATCGGCGAAAGCGCCGACTGCGCGCATGCTCCAGTTGGGCTGTCAACTCTTCGATGTGGAAGGTGTCGATCGGTCCGCCCGAGCGGTTGTAAACCGTAAACTGAACCCGCGTTTTCGGATAGTTCTTCCAGATGAACTGCAGCATCAGCAACTTGTAGAAGTCGGTGTCGAGCAGCGAGCGTGTGACCGGGTCGAGCTCCCAGTTATGGTTGTGCGCCCTCTCCGCGAAGTTGACGATCATGCAGGAATATCCTCAACCGCGGGCACGATAAAAGCAAATTTGGAGGACCTCTCCCCGCAGCTAAGTTTCCTTGCAATGTAAGAGGTAGAGTGAGATCATTCTGGGCGAATAAAAAAGGCTGAATCTCCGATAGTTCCACCCCGATCGCGTTACCAGCATAATTCCCATTCTGATGGAGGCCAGCCATGAAAAACAGCCAGGGAACCAGCCACCGACGCTTCCGGTTTAGTTCGGAATTGCCGTTAGTATTAACCGCCCTATGCGCGATGGGACTGAGTTCGCTCGCAACTGCCGATGACCGTCCAACCGCACTCACCCAAAGCGGAGTTGTGGTCGGCTTAAGGGACGGCGGAATGAACAAATTTCTCGGCATTCCTTACGCTGCTCCTCCGGTCGGAGCCCTGCGTTGGAGGCCTCCAAAGCCCTATGGGTTCTTTCCGGGATTCGTTTTGCAGGCGACTGAGTTCGGCAGTGAATGTACGCAGGCTGGAGGCGGCAGTGAGGATTGTCTTTTCCTGAATGTTTATACGCCCTCGTCGGATTCAGGATATGGCGGACCGCATGGCCTGCCGGTGATGGTCTGGATTCATGGTGGCGGACTCACCGAGGGCAGCAGCGACAGTTACGATCCCGTGTGGCTGGTGCAACAGGGAGTGATCGTCGTCACTTTGAATTACCGCCTCGGTTATTTGGGATTCTTCGCTCAATCCGCCATTGATGCCGAGAACCATCTCAAGGGCAACTATGGGCTGATGGATCAGCAATTCGCGTTCAAGTGGGTTCGCAGGAACATCGCAGGATTCGGCGGCAATCCGGCGCAGGTAACCATTTTCGGGGAGTCGGCCGGCGGACAAAGTGTCTATGCCCAGCTGGCATCGCCCCTCGCAGCCGGCCTGTTCCGCGGGGCCATCGCGGAAAGCGGATCGTATACAGAATTCCAGGACTATTTCGACGATATTGTTACCCTGGCGCAAGCAGAGACCACTGGCACCGCAACGGTACCATCCGGCGCGGCGATTGCAGCGAGCGTCGGATGCGCCAATCAGAAAGCGTCGTGCCTGCGCGCCGTGCCCGCCGCGGCATTCGTCGCGCTAGAACCATTTCCTATCTATCCGTTCGTGGATGGAACGCTCCTGACGCAGACGATAGGCGCAGCTTTCGCCAGCGGAGAATTCAATCAAGTGCCCGTAATTTCAGGCACCAACCACGACGAGTACAGACTGTTTGTTGCGTTGGATTATGACTTGGTGGGCAATCCCATACTGACTTCGGCAGAATACGATGCAGCCGTGACCGCTCTTTGGGGATCCACATTAGGGTCGGCCGTCCTCGCGTTGTATCCCTATGCCAATTACCCGTCCGGCGGCGTAGCCTTGGGCGCATCAGGCACGGACGGAATATTTAGCTGTCCGGCGCGCAATGCCGACCAGTTGCTCGCGCAATTTGTGACGACATACACATACGAATTCAATGATGAAAACGCACCTCCGCCGCAATCCTTCTTTGGCGGACTATTGACCTTTCCGCTGGGTGCGTACCACGGCTCGGAGGTTCAATACCTTTTCAAGGGAGCCGACCTTTTCGGCAAAGTATCGCTTTCACAGAAACAGCAGGAGCTTTCCTCGGCGATGGTCACCTACTGGACGCAATTTGCCAAGACCGGAAACCCGAACTCCTCGGGCGAACCGGCTTGGGCTCAATACAGCGCGGCGGCAGACGAGTTCCAATCGTTCATACCACCGACGCCGGTGGCCGAGTCCGACTTTGACGCGGAGCATCTGTGCTCGGCGTTTTGGAACACGTTCTAATAGCTTTACTTAGTCATAAACCACGCCCTGTTTGGCGCAAAACCCGGTAGCGGGCTGAACACAGAATTACTCACCCAATTCCAAGCCGAATTGCCCTTATGTGTTATAATCTAACTAACCGGTTAATTAGAAATGGCAAATGCTTCCATACATCCTCGTTCCGCTCCCCGTCTCGGCTCGCGCGGCCATCCCGAGCAGAGCCGCGCTGCCATTTTGCAGGCGGCAGCAAAAGAATTCTCTGCGCACGGCACAGCCGGCGCCCGCACCGACGCCATTGCTCGTGAGGCGAAGGTCAACAAGGCCCTCCTTTACTACTACTTCAAGGACAAAGAGACGCTTTACGGCGCGGTTTTAGACAATGCCTTCGAAGGATTGAAAGCGACGGTGTTCCAGGTGCTCGACAGCAGCCTGCCTCCTCGCGAAAAAATCCTTGCCTACGTGGGCGCCTATTTCGACTTCATTGCGTCCAACCAGATCTACCCCCGCCTGATGCAGCGGGAGATGATGCGGGCTCGCGAAGGCCACTCACTGCACATCGATCGCATTGTCGAAACTTACTTCCGACCTGTTTATGAGAAATTGGGTGATCTGTTGAAAAAAGGAATTGCCCAGGGCGAATTCCGCAATATTGATCCGGCCCATTTCGTCTCCACAATGGTGGCGATGATTGTGTTTTATTTCAGTAGCGCGCCGGTGATGCAGAGGATTGTGGGATTTAATCCCTTGACCCCACAACGCATCGCCGAGCGCCGCGCGGCCGTCCTCGATTTTATCTCTGCCGCTCTGTTCCAGCCCGCTAGGGTTGCGCAATCAGGAGTACGCTAATGAGCGCTCGCAACAAGTTCTTCGTTGTTCTCGGCATCATCTTCGTCATTGCCGCTGTGTACTACTACTTTTCGACCGATCACTCCAAAGACCTGGTGCTTATCGGTACTGTGGACGCGAACCAAGTGATTGTCAGCGCCCAGGTGGAGGGCCGCATCCAGAAGTTGCTCGTGGATGAAGGTACACCAGTAAAGGCGGGCGATCTGATCGCGGTGCTGGATCCTTCAGAACTGCAGACGCAGGAAGCCGCTGCCAGCGCCAACATTGTCAGCCTTGAACACAAAGTCAACGAAATGCGGCATACGGAGAAATCTACTTCGGGATCGACTTCGAGCGACGTGGCCAATGCACAGGCAAAACTTTCATCAGCCAAAGCGCAGTTGTTGCAGGCGAAAGCCACACTCGATCGCACCGAAAGTGACAGCCGCCGCACCATTGCATTGGCAAAGGCCGGCGTGGCCTCAGATCAAGACCGCGTACAGGCGGAAACCAATCTCCAGGCGGCGCAGGCCACTGTGCAGGCCCAACAAGAGCTGGTGAACGCCGCCGAGGCTGACTTGAAAGCTGCAATTGCACGCACCTATCAGGCGAACGCAGCCAAGAGCACTGTGCAGGCCACGGAAGCTGATTTGAAGAATGCGATTGCGCAAAAGAATCAAGCTGCAGTGCGGTTGGGATACACGAATGTCTATGCTCCCGTAACCGGAACCGTTTCCGTGCGTGCCGCTCGGCAGGGAGAAGTTGTCAACATCGGTGCACCGATCGTCACCATTGTCGATTTGACGGATACTTGGGCCCGGGCGGCGATTCCGGAAACCTACGCCGATCATATCGGCTACGGCGATGTCTTGCGCGTGCGCATGCCGGGCGGGACCATTGTTAGCGGCAAGGTTTTTTTCAAGGGTGTTGAGGCTGATTTTGCTACGCAGCGCGATGTGAGCCGCCGCAAGCGCGACATCCGCACGATCGTTTTGAAAGTGCGGCTGGAGAATCCCAAAGGTGCGTACGTGCCGGGAATGACCGCGGAAGTGCTGGTTTCGCCGGGGCAGATTAAGGGCGAGAGCGTTTCCGAAAACGCTCAGGCAGCGGGGAAATCATGACTGCGGACGTCAAAGTCAAACCAAACGGTGGGTCTGCCACAGCCGATGCGCCTTACGCCATCGAAGTACGGCACATCGTCAAGAAATATGGTGATTTTACTGCCGTCGATGACATTTCTTTCGGCGTGAAAGAAGGCGAAATCTTCGGATTGCTCGGGCCGAATGGTGCAGGCAAATCGACTTTGATCCGCATGATGACCACGCTGATACCTATCACTTCTGGAGTGGCGCGCATTGCAGGTCACGACGTAGCACGAGAGCCTGACGCGGCGCGCCGGTTGATCGGCGTGATTCCGCAGGCGCTGACCAGCGATCTCGATCTCACCGTAGAAGAAAAC
>JASIEN010000286.1 GCA_030045935.1 Candidatus Sulfotelmatobacter sp. | reverse complement strand
CGGTGGTGGTTTCCGCCACCTGCACTGCCGAGGTGGCCACGCGTGCCGCTTCGGTTGCATTCTTGGCGATCTCCTTGATGCTCGCCCCCATCTGTTCGGCCCCCGTAGCCACGGTTTGCAGGTTCTGATTTACATGCCGGGCAGCCTCGGCAACCACGTTCGCTTGCGAAGAGGTTTCCTGCGAGTTGGCGGAAATCTGTTGGCTGGTCTCTGTGAGCGCTTCGCTGGCCTTGGTCACCTGTTTTGCAGTGACAGAGATGGCCTGCACGGTGGTCTGCAAATTGTTCTTCATGGTGTTGAGTGCGGCGTTGGCCTGACCGATTTCATCCTCGCTCTCTACAGGCAGGTCTGGCAGTGCGAGGTTATTTTTCGCGATGGCGTGGGCCAGGACTACGGACGCGGAGAGCGGTTTGACTAGCAGCCTGCGTACCAGAACGAAAAGTACGCCTGCCGCCGACAACAGCGTGAGCAGGCTGATCAGGAATATGGCAATGGAATTGGCCCGCGAATTTTCAACAAGACCCTGGGTCGAAGCTCGTACTGAGAACGCACCCCGCAGATCGCCGGTTTTCATCCCCTCTTTTACATACCCGAAGGGGTCTTTCGAACCGGCAGGATCGCCATGGCAGAGCAGGCAGTCCTGGGTGAGCCGCACCGGTTGCGCATAACGCATGACGTCTTCGCCGTTCTCCACGGTGCGCTCGTAGTACTCCGTAAGCGAGGCATCGTTGCGAAAATGCTCGAGAGCGCGTCGTTCGAAATCGTCGGCCTGGTTCTTGGGGTTCCGCGGGGTCAAAGAAGGAGTGTGGAATGTCATCTTTTGGCTTTCCGCATATTGCTGGGCGACGCTCCACGCGACGACGACGGGTACCTGGTGTAGCGACTTGAAATTCTTGCCGGGGACCAGTTCCTCAATGTTTGCGGAAAACCAGGTGCGCGTGGCTGTAGCCATCCCCGTGATTTGGCGGATCTTATCGCGGAATGCTTCCTCCGCTTGCCGGTTGATGCGGCGCTGCGTGATCCAGAAACTGATGCCCGAGGTGGCAATCAGTGTGATGACAATCGAGCCGATGATCTTCGTTGTCAATTTCATTTTGCGGAACATCAGCTTGGTCCTCTCCTTCTGCTGTTAGTGCGCCATGGCGGCCATGGCTTTGGCAGGTTCGTTTATGCCGGAGCGATGACCGTTCCTGTTGATCTTGAATTGCTCGACCAATCGCCGCAGCTCGGCCGAAGTTTCCACCAGTTGCTGCACTGCTTTCTGCGTCTCCGCAGCTCCGCGGGAGGTGCTGTCGGCTGTCAGCGCGACTCCGGAAATATTGCGCGTAATCTCTCCGCTGCTGCGAGCGGCTTCGCCGACATTACGGGTCATTTCATTTGTCGTCGCATTTTGCTCTTCTACTGCCGTCGCAATCGTGTTCGAGATCCCATTGACCCGATTGATTACCTCGCTGATCGAGGCAATGGCCTCGACCGCCGCGTTGGTATCGCTCTGAATGGCTTCAATCTTGCGGCTGATGTCTTCGGTCGCGTTCGCGGTTTCCCTGGCCAGTTCTTTCACTTCGTTCGCGACCACAGCGAACCCCTTGCCGGCTTCGCCGGCGCGGGCGGCCTCGATGGTTGCGTTCAGGGCCAGCAGATTGGTTTGCTGGGCGATGGAAGTGATGACCTTGATGACCTGACCGATCTCGGTCGAGGACTCGCCCAGTTTGGAGACGGTGCTGGTAGCTGTTTCAGCGACTTTTACTGCCGAGGTAGCGACATGCGCGGCTTCGGTGGCGTTCTTGGCAATCTCCTTGATGCTGTCGCCCATCTCTCCGGCGCCGGTCGCGACGGTTTGCAGATTTTGGCTGACCTGCACGACGGCATCGGAGACCATCTTGGCCTGGGCCGAGGTCTCTTGCGCGTTGGCAGCGATTTGTTCGCTGGTGTTCGAGAGCTGTTCGCTGGCGTCGGCAACTTGGCGCGCGTTCTCGGCTACAGACTTGATCATCTCGTGCAGACGCTCCACGAAAGCGTTGATCCACTTCGCCAACTCTCCAATTTCATCATTGGTTGCAATCTCGATTCTCTTGGTCAAATCACCCTCACCTTCCGCCATGTCCTCGACCCGGCGCACCATTTCAGACACGCGCCAGAGCATCGAGCGCGCCGTGCCGTACGAGATCACCATTACCGCAAGCAGGCAGGCCAGGGCCAGTCCGCAGGCCTTCACAGTGTTTTGCCGCCAGGCAGCGTTCACATCGTTGATGTAGATTCCGGTACCCAGCACCCAACCCCAGGGCTCGAATTTTTTCACGAACGACAGCTTCTCGACTGGCATCTGCTCGCCGGGCTTTGGCCACAAGTAACGCACATAGCCTCCGTCCGGTGATTGCGCGGCCTTGACGAACTCTACGAACATCGCCTTGCCCGACGAATCCCGGATGTTGGTAAGATCTTGCCCATCAAGTTCGGGCTTGGTTGGGTGCATGATCATCGTAGGGTGGTCGTCGTTAATCCAGAAGTAATTGCCTCCTTCGTAACGCATGGCCCGTATAGCTTCGAGGGCACGCTGCTGCGCCTGCGCGCGTGTGGCTTTTCCATCCACTTCGCTGCGGTGCTGCTCTTCGAGAATTGAATAGGGAACTCCCACCAGGCTTCTCGCTTTCTGCATCTTCTCGGAAAGCAGCGTGGCGTGCTGGTTGTAGACCCAACACCCTGCCACGGCCAGCAAACCTGCCGCGCTCACCACTACCATCAGCCGAAACTCATTCCTGAGGCTCATCTTGCACTTGCATGCGCCGCCATGGCTCGAGCGGTTTCATTTGTGCCGGCGCGACGGCCGTTCATGTCGATCTTGAACTGCTCGACCAGCCTCCGCAGTTCGGCAGAAGTTTGCACCAGGTCCTGCGCCGCTTTTTGTGTATCAGTAGCGCCATGCGACGTGCTCTCGGCTGCTTGCGCGACTCCGGAAATGTTGCTGGTGATCTCGCCGCTGCTGCGTGCCGCTTCGCTCACATTGCGCGTCATCTCGTTGGTCGTAGCGTTCTGCTCTTCTACCGCCGTGGCAATCGTGCTGGAGATACCGTTCACCTGATTGATCACCTCGCTGATCGAGGCAATGGCCTCGACTGCGGCTTTGGTGTCGGTCTGAATGGCCTCGATCTTGCCGCTGATGTCTTCGGTGGCTTTGGCGGTTTCCTTGGCCAGCTCTTTCACCTCGTTGGCCACGACGGCGAAGCCTTTGCCGGCTTCCCCGGCGCGTGCCGCTTCGATGGTGGCATTGAGTGCGAGCAGATTGGTCTGCTGGGCGATGGAAGTGATGACTTTGATGACCTGCCCAATCTCGTTGGAGGAATCGCCGAGCTTGGAGACGGTCGCGGTGGTAGTCTCGGCTACTCTCACAGCCGAGGTGGCGACTTGGGCAGCTTCCGTAGCGTTTTTTGCAATCTCTTTGATGCTGGCGCCCATCTCCTCGGCGCCGGTGGCAACGGT
>JASIEN010000024.1 GCA_030045935.1 Candidatus Sulfotelmatobacter sp. | reverse complement strand
ATCCCGGGCCCGCGATCGGCTTTGTTCTGGAAATCAAAGATGGAATACTTGAATACTTGAAAATGTGCCACGTGGAACATTTCTTATGGCCGCGATCAGTTGATGGCGAAAATTTGGAGAAATGAAGGCAGAATGAAACAGAATGAAGGTTCATTGGGGCTTCAAAATAGTAAAGTACTTTGCAATAAGAAGTACTCATCCTGTTAAGTTGACCGACTTTCAGCCGGGCATGGCGAGGCTAGAGCCTTGCGAGCGGAGGCTTCAACGTCCGTCCGGACGTGGGCTGAAGCCCGGGTTGCAAGCTGAAGCTCGCTCCACGAGAAGCGTCTTCGATGGAGCGGTTGTCAAAAATTACGTGGGCGTTAGAGCGCTTCCAACTCCGGCCGCAGGGCGGCGAGAGCCATCTCGAGCGCGTGGACGGCTGTATCCACTATGGTGAGGTCGCGGCGGCGGCCGAGTTGTTCCAGGCGCAAGGCTGCCTGCACTGCCGCTTCCGCTCCAAAGTTCGCAACCGAGCCTTTGAGCCCATGTGCACCATCCGCCACGGCCTGCGTATCTCCGCGAGCGGCCGCCTCACGGATTTCCGTCATCCAGTGGTCGCAATGCTGAAGGAACAGCACGGCAATTTCGCGCAAGAGCTCCAGGTCGCCTCCCGCGCGCGCCAGGGCGACTTCGAAATCTAAATGAGCGGTCGTGGGGCTAAGAGATTCCATGGGAGCGTGCTCTTCATATCGGCAGGCCGACGGCAGGGCATTAGGGCCGGGACGTCCCCGATCTTACAAATTCACGGCCCTGCGTTCCCTTCGCTGCTAGAATTAAGTGCGGCCCGTTGGGAGGTCGTCTAATGGTAAGACTGCAGACTCTGGATCTGCGTATCGGGGTTCGAGTCCCTGCCTCCCAGCCATAGATTCTTAAAGACCTCCGCCAAATCGTCGGATTCCCGCAGATTCCTCGTTGCGGCTGCATTGCGGATTCTTGCGGGAAACCATATGATCCCGCAACACGTTTGCTTGGCTTCGAGTCAGCGCTTGAAACCTTTTGATCTCTTTTTGGACGTGGATTTGGCTTTCTTTCGGAGAGCTTGAGTGGTCTTGGGCGCATGCTCGGCAGCCTCGCGAATTTCTTGAACGTCGATCAGATCCCGCGCCCGACCCGAAGCCAGCTTGTTTTGGATCAGGTGTTCTTGTGAGATGACAAAGGTTGGGGTGTCCCCTTCGATCAGCGCCTGGACGCGGGATGGCCAAGCCTCTTCAAAGGTTACTCCGTCGATCTTCTGCAGGATGTCGATTCGGTTGGGGGGCACTCCGATCTGCAAGCCGGTGGTTGCATCCTGTAGGTCTTTTACGGTGAAGCCGTGCAGAGGTGCTCCATACTGGGCGAGCGCCTTAAAAACCGCTGCGCTGTTGCGGGCATCGGAGCGGATGAACAGGTCGAGGTCTTTGGTGGCGCGGGGCTGTGCGTGTACGCCAAACGCAAAGCCACCGATGATCAGATATTCGACTCCGTTTGCATTGAAGGCGCGGATCAGGTCTTTCATGTCCTTGGTGAACATCACCGAAGTTTCTGGATAGCGCCCAGGCCGCCGGGCGCGGCGTCAAACGAATGAGACACTCGGCGGACTTGGCCGCGCACCGCGAGCCCGTTGTGGGCGAGTTTCTTCAAGGAGTACGCCGCTTCGGTCACTTCACAGACCGCTGCCAGCCTGTCTCCTATGGGAAGGCTTTGCCAATAGCGATAATTCTCGGCAGCTTGGTCTTTAAGATTCGTGATTTTTCGAATCATCCGGTTCGGATTTGGGTTCGTGACAGCCTTCCCCGTACAGCCGGGGATGTGTGCCCGCAATTTGCGCGCGCCGTATGGTTCGCCGCATTTTGAGCAGGGGCGCAAAACCTCGGCGCGAGGCGGGGTCTTCTGACGCGCGCGCATACGGCGGGCGCTTTCGGCAAAAAGGACCTCGTCTGGAACCGTGCGCATGTCGAAGCGCGGAGTCCACTGTGCGGTCCTGTCTTTGCGTGAGGCAGCTTTTTCCACGACACGTCATTCTAACACATTGCAGCAAAGTGCTTCATCCGCCTCAAACGGATGCGTCGCGGACAGTGACGGAGGAGACGGACCGTATTTGCCTTGCTCAGACGCAGGTTGAAAGCCCGTGCCACCATCTTGCCCAGCCCAACTGCACGAAATGTAGGAACTCCAGCGCGCGGCGTTGCCGCGCCTGGTTCGCTACTCCAACCCGCAGGCGCGGGCTTGCTCGCGGGCTAGCACGGCTTGATCCTTGTCGCCGTCGCCGTGGGCGACTGCGCCTAGCAGGCGGTCGCGATAGACGTTGAAGGCGGGGAGTGGGACACGGGCTAAATCGGCTGCGGCTTGGATTAGGTTGGCATCTTTGAGACCGACCGTGATGGGGGAGCCGGGCGGCTCGTATGTTTGCTCCACCATGGTCTTGCCGTAGCCTTTGTAGGCCGGCGCGGAGAAAAGGCCTTCCGTCATCACCTCGTACAAAACCTGCGGCTCGACGGCATATTTACGTACCAGCGAGAACCCTTCGGCCATCGCGATCATCGCGCAGCCTAGCACCAGATTATTCGCCAGCTTGACGACGGTGGCGGCTTCGGGTTCTGTCCCGGCCTGAAAGACGCGGCGGCCGATCACTTCGAACAGCGGCTGGCAGCGGCTGAGGGCGTCTGGGGCGCCGGCGGCGACAATCCCCAGTTGTCCTGAGGCGGCAAGATCGGGTCTGCCGAGCACCGGTGCCGCGACCAGGAACTGATTCGCCTCTGCATGCGCCGAGGCCAGCGTGCGAATCGCTGCGACGCCGTAGGTGCCCATCGCCAGATGAATCGAGCCGACGGGGAGTGACTCGCGGATGCCTCCCTGGCGAAGCGCGACTTCGACGACGGTGGAGTCTTCCACGAGCATCGTCACTAC
>JASIEN010000285.1 GCA_030045935.1 Candidatus Sulfotelmatobacter sp. | reverse complement strand
CCGAAGTAGTCCCAGCGCAGCCCGTAATTGAGAGTCAAGCGGGGACTTGCGCGCAAGCTATCTTGGATGAAGAACGCGTGGCTGTTCTGATACGTGTGTCTTCTCGAGTCGCCCTGCACCTGGTTTCCACCGTCGTCCACGCCCTCCAGAAAGTGACTCAGAGTGTCGAAATCGATTTCGCCACGGAAGTTGTGATCGATCACCTGCATGATCGTCGTGCGGCGGAATTCGTAGCCGAACTTCACATCATGCCTGCCGGCCTTCCAGGAATAGTTGTCGACGAAATGCCAGTTGGAATCGACGCGATTCCTCGGGATCGAGGAGGTCGCACCGATCTGCGAAAAAGCGCCATCATTGATGCTGATTGCGGGCAACCCACCATCGTAAGCACCGACCCCCGTATCCAGATTGATGGAATTGGGGATAAAGCTCTGGTCTTCTGGAAAGAAGCCTTCCGCGAAGCGGTTCCAGCCGAGGCGAGCCTCGTTGACTTGGGACGAGTTTACGACCTTTACGTAAGACAAGGAGATCAGTTGCACGCGCGTGGGCGTGATCGTGTTGAAACCGGGCAGCAGACCTGCGGATAGCTGAGCGAATGGGAAACTCTGATTGCTGTCGCCGATGTAGTAGCGTCCAGTCAAAATGTTATTCGCGTTGAAATTGTGGTCGATTTTTACGATCGCACTGTCGACGCGGTTAAAGAAGCTGGTGGAAGTTGAGAGATTGTTGCCGTTGGGGCAGCCCATGTCCTCGGTACCCACCAGAGAACCGCCATAGGTTCCCGGAATGTTCGGCACTGGCCAGGGGTTGCGTGCCAGCAGCGCGGCAATCACCGAGTTGGGAGGACCATTGACAGCTTCATCGGCCGCGATCTGGGCTGGATCGGGTACGCATGACGTTGCGGCCTGCGCGCCGTTTTCGCGCTGGCCCTCGTAATCCACGTAGAAAAATGTATTGTCCTTAATGATCGGCCCGCCCAGCGAGCCACCGAATTGGTTGTTGTTGAACGGACTCTTAGGATTAGGGTCCAAGTTGAAATAGTTTCTCGCGCCCAGCTTGCCCGTCCGGAAATACTCCAATAGCCCGCCGTGGAGGCTGTTTGTACCACTCTTCGTCACGATGTTGATCACAGCGCCGCTGTTGCGCCCATACTCGGCTTCGTAGTTGGAAAGCACCTTCAGTTCGGCCACAGCATCGAGCGGCAGAATCGTTGCCGGATCGCCGAACACACCGGCTTCGTTGATCGCCGGATCGTTGCGGTAGCCGTCGTTCATGTCCGTGCCGTCGAGCAGAAAGTTATTCGAGCGCCCTCGCGAACCATTCATGGAGAAGACGCCATAAGAACCCGGCGAGTCTGAAATCTGATCAGGAGAGCCCGCAATTCCCGGATTCAGATAAATCAGCTTCTGGTAGTCCCGGCCGTTCACGGGCAGAGATTCGATTGTCTCCGCGGTAAATGTACCGCCGAGCTCGTCCGAAGTCGTTTCGACCTGTGGCAAAAGTTCCCCTGAAACCTCGACCTGAGTTGTCACCGCGCCAGGCTTCATCGCGGCATCGACTCGGCGTTCTGTGGCTACGTCAACGTTCACGTCTTTGGCTACGAACGTCTGAAAATTCGCACTGGTGATGGTTACGGTGTAGGTGCCGATGGGCAGTTCTGGGATAGCATAGCTGCCGTCGGCGCTGGTTTCGGTGGAGCGCTCCAATCCTGTGGCTACGTTCTTGACCGTCACCTTGGCGCCAGCGACGACCGCGCCTGACGGGTCGGTGACGCTGCCCAGGATAGTCCCACGGAAGGTCTGTGCAGAGAGGCTGATGGCAGCCACAAGCACGAATACCACAAGGACGCGCGCTCTCATAAATCTCCTCGACTTGTTTGGTTTGGAACCGTGTACCGTGCGCGACAGGCGCCTTGCGGGAACCGCCGGGAGGGCGCAATTCCTTGCACAATAACAACATGCAAGGACCGCCGCACAGGCCACACTATCGGAAGGCAATCTCAACAGTCAACCACGGAGTTTTGATGGGGAGAATAGATTTCGCGAATGTGTGATTGAACGCCCAAGACGCGAAGTAGATCCTGGCTGCCCAGGCACGAGCCGTCCGCAAATTTCGATTGCCGCTCGCGGGTACTGAGAACAGCGTTCGTCGGGGATAAAGCGCACGTTCTTGGTGTCCTGCACGGCTCGGCTGAAGCCGAGCCCCTTCAAAGCTGATTGCGAGATGAGTTGAGGTTCAGACTAAGGCCTAGAAGTTGATAGTGACCCCGGCGCGAAGGGAGCGGGCGGATTGGACAAGATAGACGGTCTGACCGTCTTGGCCTATGACTGGCACGTAGCCCTGAGCCAGCAGGTTGCGGATATCTACCACAGCTTCCATATGGGCAGGCAGGAAGCCGAGGGTCGGAATGGGCTGGCGGATAAAAAGACTCAGGTAAGGATCGCTCTGGCCCGGTGAGGCGTTGAACATATCAACCGGCGTCAAGGAAGTGCCGTTGACCCAGCGATAGGAAGCGATCCAACGTGTGTGAGAGCGTGGTATCTTGCCGCTGAACTTGGCAGCCAAAGCATGACGGCGCTCCGTGGAAATCCACTGCTGGGCATTCTGAATTGCGACATCGGGTTGCGTCAGATCGAGAACGCCACCAAAGGCATAGTCAAGCGTTCCGGTCAGATCGGAGCAAAACTTGTGCTCGAGCACAACCCGCAACCCATCGGTGTCAAGATTATTCCCGGTGTAGCTGAAGGTTTCAGAATCCAGGTCCGGCAGCAGGAAACCGCCGGCTGCGGTTACTTCTCCAGTGCCGAGCAATGCCGTGTTGGACACGCGATCCTGGAAAGCAGCAAACTGAATGCTGTTTGCGCCCATGCGGCGGGAGATGCTTATCTCCTGATGATGAGCATTTTCCACCCGAGTCGTAAAGTTGCTGATGCTCAGACGGGGGTCGGCCTCGCTCAGGTCGGCGGGAGCAGAATCGAACCCTTTTTCATCTCGCGTCTGGGGCAGCGACGTGGCGTACTGATATGAGAAAACTGTGTTGGGCGTGGCGTGGAAATCAAGTGACCCGTAGGGGCGGAATGCGGTAACGTGTCCCAGGAACTGAATGGCCTGAAGTTCACTGCCGAACTTAAACTCCAAAACATCGCCGATGGCGAAGTCGTCCCCCGCGTTCAGCGCAAGCGCCTGTAATGCCGCATAATGCAAATTGGGATCAGAGGATACGAAGCGGCGCATGGTGACGGCCATCGAGGGCCCGGAGCCATCTGGCTCGCGGTGAGAATACAGACCGCGCAAGACGGCTGAAGGAAACGTATCGCCGTAGGCATAGCCAACATTGCCGCTGAATCCAACACGGTCGGCAGCAAAGACTGAGCGCTCCACGGAGAAGGTGGTGCTCATGTCAGAGGCGCTGCCATATCCGTTTGCCGCCGAACCCGCGACAAACGACACACTTCCGTTCGTGTCGTGCTGATCGGGAGCCGTGGGGTCATCGAAAACCCGTAATACGGGCCGGTTTGCGGCCGAACGCAAGGTCCACTTCCAGTCGTCCTCATCGGCGCCGCTGCGGTGAGACCCAACCCGCATCGCGTCCCATAACGTGTTGAGCGTGACGTTCACATGCACGTTAGCGCCAGGGTGCAGGCCTATCTTCTCGCGCAAAGCTGGAAGAAATGCAGGCGCCGAAACTTTAACGTAGTAGTAACCGGGAATGAGGTCTTTGGCGGAGTAGAATCCGGCACCATCGGTGAAGACGGTCTGGCTGCGCGAGGTGGAGCTGGCAATTTCGACAACTGCGCCCATCTGGGGGAGACCCGCAGCGTCGCGCACGTAGCCAGAAATCTCTCCCGGCTTGTCTGCCGCCCATGCAGGAAGCGACAGCGCAATGCTCACCGCCCAAAATCCGAGCTGGCGAAATTTCACTCCAACCCCCAGGGGAACCAGCAGACCGTTACTCTACAGCAAACGTCGCTGAGGGATCAACAGTCTGCTTGGAGACGTTGTCATTCACTTTAATTTCGATCTTGTAGGTACCTGGCTGCAGATTGGCCAGGGCAATCGATTTCTGCAGCGTCACCTGGTCGCCGACATTGCCCATGGTGTCAGTGGATTCGGCTTTTTGCACCACCGGCTTGTTGGTGGCGATGTTCACGATATCGTATTCGAATGTGGCCGAGGCTTTGTGCGTCTTCTCGTCCACGCCCAGATTGTAGACCTGCATCCAGAAATTAACCTTAGGGTCACGCCCGCGCTTGAAGACTGCCGGCTTGCCGTTGGCCGGAGCCACCCGCGGCCGAACCTTATTTAGTCCGATAACGAAGCTGCCGGAGCTTACATCCTTAGTCGGCACCGGTTCCATCACATCGGCTACGATCAGCGATGAGGTCGACAGTTTGTCGTCGGAATATTCAGGAACCTGAATGCCACGGCTCCAGACGCCTTTGCGGTCGCCATTTACATCTTTCACCGCGATATCGATCTTGTAACGTCCGGGACGCAGCGGGACGGCCTTCCAATAAACCGAGGAGTTTTCCGCAACCCGGGGCAATAATTCGGCCGGCACGTCAACCTGAGCGGGATCTTCGAAGACCTGGACGACGCGCCCGGTGAGGGTCGTGATCCGTCCAAAGATGTTTACCGTGCCGCGCTGTACACCTTCCTTGTTGACGAAGGTGATGTCGCGATATTTCATCTGGATGGTGATCGGCACCAGCACGGTGTCGCCCGTGACTTTCACGAAGTCTGTGCGGACATCGAAGGGCATCAGGTTCGTGATGATCTTCGTATTTACGACTTCTTCCAGGTCTTTATATTTGATTGGAGGAGGCGCCTGCAGCTTGGCGTACTGCTCGAGGCGATCAAACTCCTTGGCAGCCTGCGACGAACTGTCCGGGCCGGCTCCCAGCTGTTCCAGTCCTCCGTTGCTGAAGCGAGAGGCCTTGTTGGACAAACCCATTTGCTCATAGAGAGTAAGGCCCGCGTTGGGGGTGTACTTTAACGCGTCTTTCTCCGAGCGGTCGATGGTCATGTGGTACTCGCCGCACATACAAGTGTCGACGAATTCGATGATGACTTCCTGTCCGATACCTTCCAGGTAACGATAGCGCCAATCTTCAAAGGGGTAAGTCGAAGTCTCGCCGCCGCCTTCATCCATGGGCCGCTCGTAGGTGCCCCCGGAGGGATGTGAGTCAACCTCATCCGCAGGGCCGTACATGATGTAAATGCGGCCACGGTCAGTCTTCCAACCGGGAATGCCGGCAGCGAAGTGTTCGTTCGCATAAGCAATCCGGCGATAGTGCTCTTCTTTGTATTCGTTCTCCTCTGTGTCGGGGGTGGGATCGCGGCGCTGCCAGAAAGCTTCGATGAAATTGTCGCGCTCTTCGTCGTTCGAAAGCTGCTTAAAGGCAGCCCTTTCCTGGTCGGTAATGATCCAAACCACGTCCTCATTGAGCCACTTTTTATAGACTTTGCTCAATTCGACGTTAAGAGCTCTTTTCTGTTCCTTTTTTTGCTTCGCTGTGGGCTGGCGCTTGAGAGGGTCGGACTGGTCAGCAGGTTGTTGCTGAGGATTGGAGGGAGTTGCCGACTGGGCATTGGGCGCAGTTCCGGACTGGTCGTTATTGGCGACAGCGGCTTTATCGTTCTGAGCTCCAGCCGGAGCCGAAAGGGCAGCGATCAAAGCCAGAACAATAAATGAAGGAAAAGACCTTAAACCAACCCGGAACATGAGAGGGACTCCTGCTACGGCGAACTTGTCGACGAAACGCCTGTCGCTTCATTCTAGGCCCTCAGGTTGGGCTAAAGCAAGGCTAAGTCACAGCAACAGAATGGATTGACGGCCTGACCCGGGCCTTTTTCGTTGGACGCGGCAGGAGTTTCTTCGAGTTGCCCGGCCTGGTTTCGAAATGTTATTGGAAGCCACTCAGGTCCAAGATATAATTCTCGGTGCTAGACTGGTGTCACCGGGGCGGTTCTACCTCCGTATTTCCAGAGGCTTAGCACTCCATTCCAGATTGGAACTTTCCTGTCCGCAGGATCGTATTCCTGAATGTGTGCCCGTCAGCCTTAGAAGTGTCGGAGAAGTACCAAGTCCATCACGACAGGGTCCCGGTCAACACCGCTGCCGCGGGAGAATGGCGGCCGCCCCGAATAACGGCGCACACAATGAAGACCTGGAAGAAAATTCTGATCGGCGTCGGCATCCTGCTTCTGTTGTCCGTCATTGTTGGAACGACGGTCTACCAAAGCGGGAAGAATGTGGTCACCGTGCAGACCGCCAAAACGCAGCGCGAAGATCTGGCTTCGGTCGTAAGCGGCTCGGGTGAAATCAAGCCGAAAACATACGTCAATATCGGCGCGAACGCGTTCGGCAAGATTACGCATCTCTATGTGAAGGAGGGCGACCACGTCAGGAAGGGCCAACTGCTGGCGCAGCTTGAAAATGTACAATCGTCGGCCGATGTGAATGCCAACGAAGCGTCGGTGCAGGCAGCAGAGACGGATGCGGTTGCCGCCGATGCCGCCTTGAAAACCGCCGAGGCTGATCTGCGCCGTGCCCAGGCCGACTACGATCGCAATAAGCTGGATTGGGAGCGCGCACAAGGATTGTTTAAGGACGGCCTGATCGCGAAATCCGATTTCGATATGCGGCGCAATGCCTGGGCGACGGCCGAGGCTGGGCTGGGGCAGGCGCAAGCGCGAGTGGCACAGGCCAAGGCGCAAAAGGATTCTGCCGATAAGCATGTCGCGCAAAATCGCGCGACGCTGGTTCGCTTTAACGATGTGTTGCAGAAGGCTAGTTATTCTGCGCCCTTCGACGGTGTCATTACTAATTTGCCGGTGCGTCAAGGCGAGACGGTGGTGATGGGCATCCAGAATTCGCCGGGCAGCACGCTGATGACGCTGGCCGACATGTCCGTCATTACCGCCGAAGTCAAGATCGACGAGACCGACATCGTGAACGTGCGCCTGGGACAGTCCGCCGACGTCACCATCGATGCAATGCCAAAGAAAGTTTTCCGCGGTACAGTTTCCCAAATCGGCGACAACGCTATCGTTCGCTCTACCGGGATCGCAACCTCGCAGGAAACCAGCAGCAGCGAAGAGGCCAAGGATTTCAAAGTCGTCGTAACGTTAAACGACGCGCCAACCGATCTGCGTCCCGGGCTGTCCACCACCGCCAAAATCACAACCGCTTCGCGCAGCAATGTTTTATCTATTCCAATCCAGGCGCTTTCTGTCCGGACAAAGGCCCAATTGGCACAGGAACATTCCAACTCGGGTTCGGTACATGCCGCGGCGCCTGCACCGAAGGAAGCTGCATCGAACGGGAAGGGTGAGAAAGAAGAAATTCAGGGCGTGTTTGTAATCCGGAACAAGAAAGCCGAATTCGTTCCCGTGACCACGGGCATCACTGGCACCAGCGACATCGAAGTGGTAAATGGTTTGAAAGAAGGGGACGAAATCATTACCGGCAGCTACAAGGTTTTGCGCACGCTGCGTTCCGGCAGCAGCGTAAAAATCGATAATTCCGTTCCTAAGAAAGAGGAAGAGGAAACATAACGTTCACGCACTTCGCGCGTCAAACGTGTAACCGGGCCTGGTTGGCTGATCAGGGGTCTTAGTAGATGTAACACAACTCTCGGAGTCGAGATTACACCGGGGAGAAGCGAGTGGCACCGGAGCAGGAGAAAAATATGGCGACCGCCGAAGTAATCAGCATGCCCGTCAATGCCGTTCCCGTGCCGCCGCCGCAATCGTGCATGATTGCCGCCGAAGACCTGTGGAAGACCTACGACATGGGGTCTGAGCAACAGGTGCATGCCCTGCGTGGCGTGAATCTGCGGATTGAACGCGGCGAATATGTGGCCATTATGGGTCCTTCAGGTTCGGGCAAATCCACTCTGATGAACCTCATCGGCTGCCTTGATACTCCGACCAAGGGTGAGTACTGGCTGAACAGCCAGCGGGTGAGCGAACTCGACGACGACGAACTGGCGCACATTCGCAACAAAGAAATTGGATTTGTTTTCCAGACGTTTAATCTGCTGGCGCGTGCTACTGCGCTGCACAACGTCGAACTGCCGCTGATTTACGCAGGGATCCCCACTGAAGAACGCATCGAGCGCGCGAAGGGGTCGCTGAAGGCCGTAGGTATGGAGCAACGTATGACGCACAAACCCAACGAGCTTTCCGGCGGCCAGCGGCAACGAGTGGCCATCGCCCGCGCTCTGGTCAATCGCCCGTCAATCATTCTTGCCGACGAGCCAACGGGGAACCTCGACTCCGCTACAGGTACTGAGATCATGGCCCTGTTTGATCAACTGCATGCCGAGGGAAATACGATCGTACTGGTTACCCACGAGCACGATATCGCCGAGTACGCGCACCGCATCGTCCACATCAAAGACGGAGTCGTCGAGCGCGACGAGCACAAAGCAAGGAATTAACGAGAACGGGGCTCGAAACAGACTCAGTCAGTGCCGCCTGCGGAACAAGGCCGACCTCTATTCGTCGTTGAGGCGAAACTATTGGCTGCTGCTGACGGCTTTCGACGCTGCTGGCTGGGGCGATCCCGCTATGAAGAAGTTGTGGTCGTAGAGATTGCGATACATCAGGCCTGCGATTTCGGCTGCCCTGGGACCAAACGTAGGCCGGCCACCCTCAAGGAAGACGACGACTACGATGCGGCCGGCAGTGGTATTAGCGTATGAAGCGAACCAGCCGAAGCGTGTGCCTTCGTGCGAGCAGGTCCCGGTCTTGCCCAGAATTTCTTCTTCATTGAAGTTCAGGCCGAGCCGTCGGGCCGTACCGTACATCACAGCACCCGCCATGCCGTCTGAAATCTCAGGAATCAGCGAGGCGATGTCGAGTTGCCGTTTGATGCGCGGCTGAAAATTCGCAATCTCTTCCGGGGTGGTCGGATGCTGGAGATAATAGAGGGTTCCGCCATTGGCGATGGCTGAAACGAGCGCGCCCAATTGCAGGGGCGTCATGGAAATGCCTTCGCCGAACGAGCACATTTTGCCTACGCCGCCCAGTTTCTCTGGAATCACTTCATCGGGATATTCACCCAACTCCTCGCCGGGAATGTCATAGCCGGCAAGTTCGCCCAGCCCATACTCATGCGCGTAGTAGGCGACCTTTTCGAATCCCAGCTTGCGGCCAAGGGCCTCGAAGTACGCGTTGTTCGAGTGAGCCAGAGCTTCGGTCAAATTCATGCGGCTGCGCCCGCCAAGAGAAACTTCGGTTTCTTTCGAGACCAATCCCTCATTCAAAGCCGCCAAGGCGACAGCCAGCTTGATGGTCGAGCAGGGTTGCGCGCCGCTCGATAGGGCCAGCCTCTGATTCACCATGGCCAGCACGCGGCCGCTGGTGGGCTCGACCGCGACCACGGTTCCGTTCATGTTTCCGAGGGCATCAAGCGCGGCCTGGCGCACGATTGGATCTTCGCCTTCAGTCAGATCACGCGCTCCGATTCCTTCGGCAAAGGAACTTACGAAAAACCGCTCACGATAGATGTGATGACGCGCTGGTACAGAGGTGCGACTCAGAGTCGCGTGCGGTGCTGCGGTCTGCGCGGTGCGCCGGCCGCTTGCCAGATGGCGCATGTGCCGGCGGGTGTGCTGACTTTCATTTACTTTCGTGGATTTGGGTTTATGCGTTGCGAGCGCAGGTGTGTTGACGTGAGCTGCCCAAACTGCCGGAACCAAGCACAGGCCCGTACCCACCAAAAGGAGACGAAAAAGGCGATTCATTGTTACCGTTCCCCTGATCCCGGCTACTGGATTTCAGTTACCTAAATGCAAGAACCATGCCAGGCCTTGCCCCACGCCTGCAATTCGACTAACTTCGCGATAATACGAGAGATGCTCGATTTGAGGCAACAGGAAAACAATTTGTTAAGAAAAACAAATCTGTCAAAGTAACCTACTTAGGAAACAATGGCTTACGCTAGAAGTGACTTTAGTGGGAGAGCCCTCCGTAACAGTTACTCCTACGCGAAGCACGCTGGCCAGTGCGCAAAACTTTGCCTCTTTTAGCGCAACGTCCAACCGGCAGTTTGCACTTTCAGATTCAAAACTTGCACCTGGCAACACCTGAATTTTTTTACCGCTCAAACAGCACCGCGAGGGCAAATATTTGAACTCTTCACATCACCTCTCCACGTTTGCGCATGAACGCGGGCACGTCAAGATCGTCCTGTTCGAAGTTTGCGACCATGGCGCTGCGCATCGAGTCGAGCGTAATCAACTCGCCCGCTGTATGCGCCGTTGCAAATGGGCTCGACGCGGGGGTTGATTGTTCCTGAGCGGCTATTTCTATAGGCTCCGAAAATTCTTCC
Organism: Candidatus Sulfotelmatobacter sp.; assembly: GCA_030045935.1. Lineage (GTDB taxonomy): Bacteria > Acidobacteriota > Terriglobia > Terriglobales > Acidobacteriaceae > Sulfotelmatobacter. Next base: position 1,813 of record JASIEN010000285.1, on the reverse strand, counting down.
GCCCCCGCAGGCTCGGTAGACTCGGCAAAAGTCATCGCATCATCGTGAGTGGTCGCGAACGAGGAATGAGATTCTTCGTGGCGGCGCTGAATTCGTTCGTTCTCGCGGAAGCCGGTGGCAATCACGGTAATTTTCACCGCGTCCTTCATCTTCTCATCCATCACCGCGCCGAAAATGATGTTCGCGTCTTCATGTGCAGCCGTCTGGATGATGGTGCACGCCTGTTGCACTTCGGCCAGCTTCAGCGATGCGGAACCGGTGATGTTGATGAGGATGCCGCGTGCACCGTCGATGGCTCCTGCTTCAAGCAGCGGCGAAGCGATGGCATGCCGGGCGGCTTCTATCGCGCGATCTTTGCCGCTGGCTGTCGCAGTGCCCATGACGGCATAGCCCATGCGCGCCATGATCGTCTTCACGTCGGCAAAGTCGCGATTGATGATGCCGGGGATGGTGATGATGTCGGAGATTCCCTGCACGCCCTGCCGCAGAATGTCGTCGGCGATGCGAAAGGATTCGAAAAAGCCCGCATTCTCGGCAACCGCGAGAAGTTTTTCGTTGGGAATGACGATGGTCGTATCGACCGATTCCATCAACTCTTCGATGCCCTTCTCGGCCTGCTTCATGCGCCGCTTGCCTTCGAACGAAAACGGCTTGGTAACCACGGCGACGGTGAGCGCGCCCATTTCGCTGGCCAGCGACGCGATAATCGGGGCCGCGCCAGTGCCCGTGCCCCCTCCGAGTCCAGTAGTGACGAAAACCATGTCGGCTCCTTCGAGAGCTTCGATGATTTTGTCGGAATCTTCTAGGGCGGCCTTGCGTCCGACTTCGGGGTTTGCTCCTGCACCGAGACCATTCGTCAGCTTTACTCCAAGCTGGAGCTTCATAGGCGCTCGCGACATGCGCAGCGCCTGCAAATCTGTGTTGGCTGCGATAAAGTCGATGCCCTCGACACCCGCGTCGATCATGCGATTGACTGCATTGCCGCCACCGCCGCCCACTCCGATCACTTTGATCGTGGCGTCGTTAATGGGCTCTTCGTTGAAGCTGATGCGAATGCTGGAATCGTTTTTCATTGTCACCACCTGGTTCTTCTTTTTAGTACTCAGTGCCCAGTACGCGGTGCCCAGTTTTCAGTTCTGGTCTCTTTTCCAACCGAGCACCAGGTAGCGAATACTAGGTACTCCTTTAGCCCACCAACATCGCTTTCAATTTCGATCCCCAACGGTCGGCCTGAAAACCGCGGGCCACGCGCGCACGTTGTCCGTAGGCAACCATGCCTAAAACCGTCGCGAATTCTGGTTCGGCCAATGCGGCCGGCATTTTGGCCAACGGCGTCGGCCACGACAGACGCACCGGACGCCGTAACACCGACTCGGCTACATCGAAGATTCCCGGGAGGCGCGAACCACCCCCGCAAAGAACCACGCCTGCGAGGCAGGAATCGAACATACCGCTCTGCCGCAGGGTTTCGCGCATCATCTCGAACAACTCGCGCGCACGCGGCTCGAGAATTTCCGCGACCAGCCGCTGCGGCAGCAGGCGCGATGGACGGTCTCCAACGGAAGGGACTTCAACTTCGTTCCCCTCCGGAATCAGCGTCACGATCGCATTCCCGTGCGCCTTCTTGATCTTTTCCGCTTCCGCCAGCGGCGTGCACATTCCAACTGACAGGTCGCTGGTGAAATGGTCCCCGCCAATGGGAATTACTCCCGTGAAAGCGACGGCGCCTTGTATAAACACAATCAGTTCGGTCGATCCCGCCCCGATGTCGGCGAGACAGACGCCGAGCTCGCGCTCGTCGGCCCTTAAAACC
>JASIEN010000284.1 GCA_030045935.1 Candidatus Sulfotelmatobacter sp. | reverse complement strand
GGCGTCATCTCACCGAGTTCTGGATGGTCGAGCCTGAAATTGCCTACGCCGAACTCGACGACTTGATGAAGCTGGCTGAAGAGTTCATCAGCTTCCTGGTGAAGCGCTGCTTGGATCGCAGTCGTGCCGATCTGCAGGTAATCGGCCGCGATTTAACGAAACTCGAAAAAATCGAGCCGCCGTTTCCGCGGCTCAGCTATGACGACGCCGTCAAGATGCTTCAGGAAGGCCACGCGAAAGGCGGGCTGGAAACCAAGTTTGAGTGGGGCGGAGATCTCGGTTCTCCCGATGAGACATATCTCTCTGCGCAATTTGACAAGCCGGTGATGGTGCATCGCTATCCGGCAAAGGTGAAGGCGTTCTACATGGAACCGGATGCGCAGCGTCCGGAGCTGGCACTGTGCGTGGATGTGCTAGCCCCCGAGGGTTATGGAGAAATCATCGGCGGCTCGCAGCGCACGGCAAATTACGATCTACTCGTGAAGCGCATTCACGAGCACAACCTGCCGGAGTCGGCATTCAAATGGTATCTGGATTTGCGCAAGTACGGCAGCGTGCCGCACAGCGGATTCGGTATGGGCATCGAGCGGGCTGTGGCCTGGATATGCGGGCTCGAGCATGTGCGGGAAACGATTCCGTTCCCCAGAATGCTATACAGACTTTATCCCTGAGGAGGATTAGTAATTGCGAAATTTGGTCATCGAGTAACTGAAGACCAAATTCCCGCGCGGTGAACGTAATGCGACATTGGTGAGATTTTCAATTTCCCAATTACTCAATTTCCCAATTGTTCAACTCTATGACTAATGCAACAGCGATCATCCCAAAGAAAATCCGCGTGATTGGCGTGCCGCTTGATCTTGGCCAGTCGCGGCGCGGAGTTGACATGGGCCCTTCGGCGGTCCGAGTCGCCGGGCTGGAGGCGCGCCTCGAAGCCCTCGGGCATCAGGTAGAAGACGGCGGCAATGTGGCCGTCGCCATTCCTGAGCAGAAAAAAGAAGGTGACACTCGGGCCAAGTATTTGAGGGAAATCACGGCCACATGCACCAAAGAGGCGGAATTGGTGCTCAAAACGCTCGAGGCAGGGAAAATTCCGCTGGCTTTGGGCGGCGATCACTCGATGGCTGCTGGAACGGTATCGGGCGTAGCTGAATACTACCGGCGGCAAAACCAGCGCATTGGCCTGATCTGGATCGACGCGCACACGGACATCAACACTCCAGAAACCTCCCCCAGTGGTAACGTGCACGGCATGCCGCTGGCAGCGCTGATGGGCTTGGGGCCAGCGGAACTGGGAAATATTTTTGATTTTTCGCCTAAGGTGAGGCCGGAAAACTGCGTCCTGGTAGGCGTGCGCGATATTGATTCCGTCGAAAAGGAAAACGTGCGGCGGACCGGCATCAGTGTCTTTACCATGCGCGACATCGACGAGCGCAGTATGCGAACCGTGATGGAAGAAGCACTGCGCATCGCAGGACGCGGCACTGCGGGCTACCACATCTCGCTCGACATGGACTGGATCGACCCCGAGGACGCACCCGGCGTAGGCACACCTGTGCGCGGGGGGGCGACTTACCGCGAGGCGCACCTTGCCATGGAAATTATCGCCGACCATGGGCGCATGTTGATTTTTGAGATCGTCGAGGTGAACCCGGTGATCGATGAGCATAACCGCACGGCGGATCTGGCCGTGGAGCTGGCGCTGTCGGCATTCGGGAAAAAGATACTGTAGAAACAATTGCCAGTTGTGAGTGGGCAGTCTCCCTTCGGCGTGAACTTCATATCGGAGTCTTACATGCGACAAGCGACTCGTTTCCTCAATATCATTGTGGCAGCGACGTTGATCGGCTGCCTTAGTGCCGTGGCTTCCGCGCAAATGCAGGCAAGCGCGTCAGTTGAAAAAACTGCTGTGGTCTTCGGACAGAACATCCGCTACTTGGAGGCCGGGCAAGGACCCGTAGTGATTCTGCTGCACGGCTTGGGCGCGGTCAAAGAAATCTGGCTGGCCAACATCGACGTACTTTCTGCCAACTATCACGTCTACGCCCTCGACCAGATCGGCTTTGGCCACTCCGATAAACCGATGCTGGACTATGAGATCTCAACCTGGGTGGATTTTCTGCAGGCTTTCATGCAGTCGCAGAACATCACCAAGGCAACGATCGTGGGCAATTCTTTGGGCGGATGGATCGCGACCGAATTCACCGTGCAGCATCCAGGCATGGTCGACAAGCTGGTGCTGGTCGATTCGGCGGGACTGGCATGGCAAGGATCGATCACGGTGAACCTTAACCCGGCCAGTGTTGCCGAAACCCGCGCGCTTCTCGAATCTCTTTTCTACGATAAGAAAATGGTCACCGATCAGTTCGTGCTGCAGGTGTTCACCAACCACATGCGCAATAACGATGGGTACACGATCCAACGCACGTTGGCCGGCTTCGCCCAGCCTCCGTTTGAAGACGATAAACTGAAGTCGATCCATGCACCTACGCTTGTGGTCTGGGGGCGGGAGGATGAATTGATCGGAGCAGACCGGGCCGAGAAATTCCACGACGGAATCGCTGGGTCCAAGCTGGCGGTATTTGATCGTTGTGGACATGTCCCGCAGCTTGAAAAGCCGGATGAATTCAATCGTGCCCTGCTCGATTTTCTGGCAGGCCGCTGAAAAGTGAATGGATAGATGCGTCACGCTGACAGGCGTCTTCCTTTGGTTCTATGGCTCGTCGCATCAACGTTTTCTTCTATGGGCTGTTTATGGATGCCGACCTCTTGCGCGCAAAAGGCGCGAATCCAGTCGATATCCGTCCGGCATCTGCCCCCGGGTTCATGCTCAGAATTGGTCAGCGGGCAACGCTGCTGGAAGCACCCAACGCTCGCGCTTTCGGGATTCTGATGAAACTTACTCACGATGAGATCGAGCAGCTCTATTCGGAACCCAGCGTGAGAGCTTATCGCCCAGAAGCGCTGACTGCGGAGCTGGCTGACGGCACAAAAGTTCCCGCTTTGTGCTTCAACTTGCTGGCTCCGCCTGCGCCGGCGGAAGCCAATTCAGAATATGCTGCCAAGTTACGGAATCTTGCCCGCCAGCTAAGGCTTCCCTCTCACTATGTCGAGGGCATTCGATGAGCTGTTTTGGTTACTTAGTTGGGTAAGGTGGGGAACATTCTGCGGATACCCCTGCTGCGATTGACGCGGGAGATGGCTCGCGTCCACACTGAAAGGTCATGAAAAAGCTTCGTGTAGGAGTTTTGTTTGGCGGACGCAGCGGCGAGCATGAAGTGTCGCTGCTCTCGGCTGCATCGGTTCTAACCGCAATCGATAAAGGGAAATACGATGTTGTTCCGATCGGCATCACGAAAGACGGCCGCTGGCTGACTGCCGATGATGCGCAGGGGTTGCTTGAAGGCAAGATCGTGATCGAACCACGTCATCTGCGTGCGGGCGATCCCGAGATCACCGAACCTGCCGCCGTTTTGGCTCGCGGAGAAGCTGTGGTCGTGCCGCCTGAGCCGGCGCATCGGGAGAATGGACT
>JASIEN010000283.1 GCA_030045935.1 Candidatus Sulfotelmatobacter sp. | reverse complement strand
AGATAGACCAAATCCTGTGGAACACCTTCCTGCTTGAGGATGGGCAACATCATGGCACGATAGCGGCCTGAGCGGGCGAACGCGCGCTCGAATGTTCCCCGCCCGCGGTTGGAGAAATAGCTGATATAACCAGCCACCTGATCGGTCATCATCAAAGGGAGATCTGAGTGAGTTGACTCAATCTCCGCCTGTACTTTTGCTTTTACGTTTGGGTCGGCCGACGGCGTAATCCCGTTGGTTTCATCGATGGGGGCCGGCTCTGACTTCTGGGCCTCTGAGTCGGCAGTCTGACTGCCCAGATCCAGGCGGTCGATTCCTTCAACAATCCGGTCGAATTCCTTTTCCAGCCTGTCGTCAGAGCGGATGTCCAGATTGCTATCGAGCAAAGCGTTCACAGCGCAATCGAAATGCTGCTTGGCTACATCGGTTTTGCCGGCGCTATAAGCATCCAATCCTGCTTGGTATTCTTTCTCGACTTTGCTGACCAAATCTTCGACTGCATCCGTAACGGGTGACGTTTGGGGCTTCACCTTGGCCTGTTCAGAGACAACCGTCTGTTGCTGCGGTTCTTCCCTTTGTGGCGTAGAAGATTGGTCTGGTTTCGACGAAGGCGTGGCTGAGACTGCCGAAGAGGTCAGAGCAGGTGGGGCCGTCTTAGACAGCAGGAACGATGGCGGCTTCTGCGCTGTCTGGCAGGAAGAGCCGGCAATGGCCAGAATAGCAGGCAAAACGATCCGCATTTGGAGTTTTCCAACTCGCATATTCCTCAATTAGATACGGATTGTTGCTACACTTCCCCCTTCCCCCCGCTGGATTATACCCAGAAATCGTACCCTGCCCTCCGGCTAGGGTCAACGCCGGAACGGAACCATGCCCGGTTACTTTAGGCATCCGGCCTGGCGATTACCATCAGGCCTCCTGTAAGACCGCAGAATTCCTACAAGAGGTTTGCATTGACGCAACTCCTTTGTCTTGCAGAAAGGCCTTACACGCGCCAGTAGTCGGGACGCCAGACCCGAACCACTTGCTTAATATCGGCTTGGGAAAGGCGCTCTGATAGTGTGCGCTCCACGAGATTCGGCACTTCGGGATCAGAGGCGAAGCGCAGACCAATCAACTGCTGTTCAGTTAACTCAGCAATTCGCGAGCGCAAAGGCTCCTGTAGCAGCGTTGCCAGCCGCAAACGTTCTTCCAGCCGGATTAGCCGGTCTTGCACTTTGAGCGAATAAAGCCGCATCTTGAAGATGGCCACTGTTGCTCCCGCGATCAGCAGGAACTGCCACCCCGTCGTGGGGTTGGGATGATACCAGAACCGAAAAATAGAAGCGAAGGTCGATCCGCCAAAAATAGGCAGCAGAAAAAAATGAAACAGCGGGTCCAGTCGTGTGTGGTTGACGTAAGTTTGCGGCATTTTTTCAGCCATGACGAAAAGGCTCCTGAAGGGACGGGATAGTGTAGCAAGGAAACGCGGCGAACCGTAATCCGTAGTCGCACTCGGACGTTCCGCTGTAAGGTCTTAGGACTTGATGCCATTTAATCAATAACACGCGCTGTGATTCCGCAATCGAGCGGAATCTTTTTCGGCGCTTTGGAATCCAAGCCAGCCATGAAAGCCATTCAAGTCAAGCAGGTGGGCGGACCGGAAGTGATGGAGCTGGTGGATCTGCCAGTCCCTCAGCCCAAAGTAAACGACGCCGTTGTCAAACTCTCTGCGTCGGGAGTGAACTACATCGACGTTTACATCCGCGAAGGCCGTTACAAAACCCCGCTCCCGTTTGTGCTTGGCCAGGAGGGTGCAGGGGTGGTGACTGCGATCGGCCCGGATGTGAGGTCAGTCAAGATTGGCGACCGGGTCGCGTGGGCGGGCGTGCTCGGCTCCTACGCGGAGTATGCCGCGGTCCCGGCTGAGCGCCTGGTACCGGTGCCGGCTGGCGTGAGTGATCAGCAGGCAGCGGGGACAATGCTGCAAGGCATGACGGCGCATTATCTTTCGCACGACACTTATCCATTGCAGCGGGGCGAGACAGCGCTGATTCACGCGGCTGCCGGCGGGGTAGGTTTGCTGCTGACTCAGATGGCGCACAATATCGGAGCCCGCGTAATCGCAACCGTTTCCACGGATGAAAAGGCCAAACTGGCGCGAGAGGCGGGCGCCGATGATGTAATTCTTTATACTCAGACCGACTTTGAGACGGAGACCAAGCGGCTTACGGCAAACAAAGGTGTAGACGTGGTCTACGACTCGGTTGGCAAGACTACGTTCGAGAAAGGACTGAACGTGCTGCGGCTGCGCGGCATGATGGTTCTATTCGGCGGGTCGAGTGGGCCCGTACCGCCGTTCGATCTGATCCAGCTATCGCAAAAAGGATCGCTGTACGTGACTCGCCCCACGCTTGTGAGCTATACCATCACACGGGAGGAACTCTTGGCGCGCTCCAGCGCAGTTTGCGGCATGATTGCATCAGGCAAACTGAAACTGCGGATTGAACATACGTATCCCCTGGCAGAAGCACAGCGCGCACATCGAGAACTGGAAGGTCGGCAGACCACGGGAAAGCTGCTGCTGATACCGTAGATCCGCGCGGTTTGTGTGGAGGGGGTTATGTGGTGCGGTTTGTGTGGCGCGGGCACTCTTGCCCGCGAGACCGCCTCGGGCGCAACCAATTTCTTGGCTATACCCTGCGCCGATAATTAAGTGCATATTCGGGCAGAGCTATTCTCGCTTGCAGTCGCTCGTCTTCAATCGGCTCCCCTGCCCTCAACTCCAGCGGCACCACCCCAGCCCAGGTAGGAAACGAATAATCTTCTTCATCATCAATCGGCGGACCTGTTCTAACTTTGGCCGAGAATTCTTCAATGGGCACGCGCAAAACTGCGGTTTGTTTCAGTTCGCGCTCGTTCGGCTGGCGGGCATCCGCCCAGCGGCCGGGAAGGATGTGCTCCGACAGAATTCGCAAGGCGTTGAGTTTCTCTTGCGGCTCATCGACCAGCGTTGCCTTTCCCAGCACAACTACTGACCTGTAGTTCATCGAATGATTAAAGACAGACCGCGCAAGCACAAGCCCGTCAAGCAAGGTTACCGTTATGCACACGGGCAGGCCTTCCCTCAAATGCCGCAACAGACGGCTGGCAACCGATCCGTGAATGTACAGATCGTCGCCGCTGCGACCGTAAGAAGTGGGAATCACATATGGCTGGCCGTCCACGACGAAACCGACGTGGCAAACAAACCCTTCATCAAGAATCCGATTAGCCGTTTCGCGGTCGTAAGCGCCGCGGTGCGGCTCGCGAACCACACGTGTGCGCGCAGTTGGCATTTCTGTTTGGGACATGCAGAGACGAACTCCGGGCAATCGCCAAGGATGGGTGAAAACAAGAGTGTACCACCACCGTGATCAGCGATCACTGAAACGCTTCTTTGCTTCCCGACGAAACTTACCAGTAAAACTTCAGGGCGAACTGGAACTGCCGCGGATCGTAGGCTGCCGTCGGCTGGCCGGCGTTCGTAAACAACGGGCTGACTGCCGATACATTGAACCTGTTGGCGATGTTGAACATGTCGGCGATTAATTCCATGTTGAACCGGTCGTTGAAGTACACGCGCCTGGCCAGGCGCATATCGTTGAATACGGTCCAAGGCTGAACACCAGCGTTTCGACCAAGATTGCCGTCCAATTGTGACAGAGTAGGAGTGATTCCGGTCGCACTGACCACACCGGGCAGAAACGGCTGTATGCATGGTTCCTGGAATTGCCCCGTAGGCGAGAACTTAGATGCAACAGGAAGATAACCCGCCGCTGTACAGATGGGATTGACGTACGTGTTGGGGCGTCCGGTCAGCGATGACAACTGGAGGTTATCGTCGTTGCCGGTGATGATGTTGAAAGGCCGGCCGGAAGCAACTTCCAGCAGTGGGGCGAACGTCCAGTCGCTAAAGAACTTCCGCGTAAAACCGTTGCCCAGCTTGCCGCTCTGGTAGACGCCGCTGAATACCAACCGGTGTCTTTGATCGAACAAGGAGGTTGAACGATCGCGGTCGGGGTAGTAGCTGTCTTGCGGGGTCAGTGTGGCCTGCAGGTCGGTGGAATCGTCAATCGC
>JASIEN010000282.1 GCA_030045935.1 Candidatus Sulfotelmatobacter sp. | reverse complement strand
GTTCATCACCCTCTACTGCTGGCTGGAGAAGCATTTCAGCCGAGGTGACTACTGGAAACGAATGGAGCCGTCCGAGACCCGGTCGGACGCCAAGAGTGCTTGACCCGCAAGCGGCGAAACTTAAGAGAATATATGTCTAGTTGCTAGACGGTCGAGCTTGCCAATTCATGCTCCAGAGCTAATCTTGGAATCCAAGCAGGAGCGATCAAATATGGACCGCCCCACAACCATCAGTGAGGCAGCTGGCAATTCGCCATTGTTCCGGTCGTTGCCGGTCGCCAATCGCTCTCGCTTCTTCCTGGCTGCGTTTGTCATCGGTACAGCCTTGGCAATCTTCGTCCCGCTCAATCCCGTCATGCCCGACAAGGGCGTTGACGAAGCATGGCTTGCGGCAATCCATCAAACTCGCGGCACACCGGACGGTGAGCGGCTTGCGAAGCTGGACGAATCGTGGATGTTCGCACTCAATGCGGCGGTGAAACAACACCTCAGGTTCGGCAAGGATGTCATATTCACTTTCGGGCCTTATGCATCGATCTATACCAGATTTTTTAATCCCGCCACCGACCGGCGAATGATTCTCGGCGGCATTCTGCTGGCACTCTCTTATGCAATCAGCTTGCTGTACCTCGCCGTGGGCCGGCAGCCCTATTCGATCCTCTTTCTTCTACTGGTCTGGGCGACCTTCCCGTCGCCGGATGGGCTGTTGCTTTCTTATCCATTTATTTTGGTGATGTGCGCGCTAAAGTTTGCTAGCTCGGAAAGTTCGAAAAGGAGCTCGGCCCTTAATTGGCGGCAGTTGGTGCTGGTGACCTTTACATTTTCTGCATTGGGATTGTTGCCCCTTATAAAGGGAAGCCTTGTGCTTCCGGCGGCCGTATCGCTGGGAGTACTCTGCGTTCTTCTGTTCTTCTGCCTTCCTGTTCGACAGGCCCTGCCTCTGCTGTGTGTTCCTGTTGCAGCCACCGCCATCTTCTGGACCGTAGCCGGACAGGCAATCTCCGATCTCCCCGCCTTTATGAGGGCTACGATGTGGTTGACATCTGGCTACACGGAAGCGATGGCTACCCCGTGGATGTCCTGGCCGGTCATTGCTGGCCGTGCGTTCGTGATCATCTACCTGGCTGCATCGGCCGTTATATACCTATCGACGATTCGTTCCACGGGATTGCCTCACCGGTCAAAATGGCTGCTCTGCTTCTTCTATACTCCCTTCCTGTTGGTCGCCTTCAAGCATGGATTCGTAAGAACCGATCACGTGCAGATCGCATTCACAGCGATTCTTGCCTTCACGCTGATTGTCAGTTCTTTGTATGCTGACCGTTATCTCATCGGATCTCTGATTGTCCTCCTGCTTCTTGTGGTCGGCATCTATTTTCGACTGGATCCCTTGCTCGTCAGGGAGGTACGGGGATCGTTTGGCATTGGCACTGCCACCTCAGCGGGGCGACGCTGGGACATCATCAATTTCATTCGCAAAAGGTCGCTGAGTACCCTTGCTCGCGTCACCTACGGCAGCACCTTCAACACTTACACGACAGCGTGGGATGGGCTTAGATTAAGGCTCACCGACAGAAATGGTCTGAACCAGCGATATGACCGAGCTCTGGCGAACCTTAGAAAAGAATATCCCGTACCGACTCTCAAGGGAACTGCAGACATCTACACGTACGAACAGGCCCTTCTGCTGGCGTCGAATACGGAATGGGATCCGCGGCCTGTCTTCCAAAGCTACTCGGCGTACACTCCGATGCTGGCGCGACTCAACGAGCAGCATCTCAGAGGCACAAGCGCCCCGGACTGGATCCTTTTTGATTTGATGACAGTCGATGAACGGCTTCCGTCTCTCGATGACGGCATGAGTTGGCTCGCTCTGATGGACAATTACAGTGTCAGTTCTTTCGATGGTCAATTCCTTCTTCTGCTCAAAAAAGAAGCGATCCAGCCCAAGAGCGATCTGCAATCTGTTTTCGAAGGGAAAGAGCAGACTGGCTCGACGGTTATCCTCCCGCAAGCCGACGGACCTTTGTACGCCGAAGTCGATCTTAAGCCGACGTTAGCTGGCCGGTTGCTCACGGAGCTATTTAAACCTCCCCAGCTAAACATCGTCCTGAATTTGAGAAACGGGACGACCAGAACCTTTCGTGTCATTTCGAACATGATGTTGACAGGATTCATAGTGTCGCCGTTTGCCGGCAGTACAAGTCAGTTTGGGTCGCTGGTGAATGGAGATCGAGAGTTTGAGGATGAGGGGAAAGTAGACAATATATCGATCGCACCATCCTATGGCGGATCGATGTTTTGGGCCGGCACGTACACGCTCACGCTCAAAACCTATCATCGTCCCGGCGCGAAATGATTGAATATCAGATCCTTCTAGCGGGGAGCGTCAGCACGCCGCTGACCGAGCAGGCGCTCCGCTACATGAAAGACGTACAGGGAACGGCGTTTCTCATCCGGGCCAGTGCAGAAAAAATCTGGATTTCTCCGCAACCAAAGATCACAATAGGTGTTGCAATATAGCTGGGAAGATTCGGTTCGCAAGTTCGCTTTCCCAGAGTTTGTATCCTGATCCTGGAGTTCCCTGGTTCCCCCCGTATTCGTAACTGTCTCGTTCTAAAGGGCTCTCACGCGCGGAGAGGTTAGTGCAAGGAGTTCGCCATGATTCGCCGCTCCCTGGTCCCAGTTATCACCTTTGTTCTATTCACAAGCTTCGTTTCCGATGCACAAACTTATATTTTCGGGAATGCCGATTTTACAGTCGGTAACTCTCCCAATGCGGTCGTCACAGGCGATTTCAATGGCGACGGAGTGCCCGATCTCGCAGTAACTAACAGCTACGACAATACGATCTCGATTCTCCTCGGCCAACTAACCGGCGGTTTCGCTCCCCAAGTCACTTATCCCACTGGCCTGCTTCCAGTCGGTATCGTAGCTGGCGATTTCAATGGCGACGGCAATCTTGACCTGGCGGTGACGAATGGCAACTGCACTCCAGGACATCAGGACGAGCCTCCACAGTGTAGCCCCTCCACCGTCAGCATCCTGATGGGCAACGGCGACGGCACTTTCCAGCCCCAGGTCACTTACCCGGTCGGAACGCTCCCCGCATCCATCGTTACCGCAGATTTTAACGGCGACGGAAAACTCGATCTCGCCGTCGTCAACGTCGACGATAACGACATCGGCATCCTGCTCGGAAATGGAGACGGCACCTTCCAGCCCCAAGTCACCTATCCGGTCTCGGTGGGGATTGGCTACTTCTTCTTGCCCTCACTGGTTCTCGGGGACTTCAACGGTGACGGCAATGTCGACCTGGCCGTCGGGGACCTCACCGCGGTGTTCGTCCTACTGGGCAACGGAAATGGCACCTTCCAATCAGCGTTGCAGTCGACGCCCGGTGGCTACGAAATGGCTGTGGGCGACTTCAACGGTGACGGCATACCCGATCTCGTCGTCACAGGAGGGGAGAACGACGGCGTTTATGGCACGTTTGTGCTTCTAGGTTTCGGCAACGGAACGTTCTATCTTAACGCTACATATCCCCTCGGCGTCGATGTCGCGGTTGCTGACTTGAATGGCGATGGCAAGCTCGATCTTGTGACAACCACCTCTACCACCTTCACCGTCCAGTTAGGCAACGGCAATGGCACATTTGGAAGTCCGGTTTCTTATGG
>JASIEN010000281.1 GCA_030045935.1 Candidatus Sulfotelmatobacter sp. | reverse complement strand
CGAATTCTGATAGCCGACGACCAGCAACATATTCTTGAAGCGATTCAACTGCTGCTGAAACCGCAGGGCTACAAGGTCGATGCCGTGCGGTCTCCGGTCTTGGTGAGGGAGGCTTTGGCCAGCGACTCCTACGACGCCGTATTGATCGATCTCAACTACACACGCGACACTACTTCCGGCCAGGAGGGACTGGACCTGCTGTCCGAAATTGTTGGGCTCGATGCGACTCTGCCCGTCATTGTGATGACCGCATGGGGCAACGTAGAGCTGGCAGTGGAAGCCATGCGCCGCGGGGCACGTGACTTTATTCAAAAGCCTTGGGAGAACGAACGCCTGCTTTCCATTGTGCGTACGCAGGTAGAGCTGCATCGGGCGCTGCAGGATGCGGAGCGGCTGGCTGCCGAGAACCGATTGCTGAGTACAGAAAACAGGCCGGAGTTCATTGCTACCGCTCCCTCCATGCTGCCGGTACTAGAAACTATTACTCGTATTGCTCCTTCAGACGCGAACGTGCTGATCACAGGAGAACATGGCACGGGCAAAGAAGTTGTAGCTCGGACGCTTCACGCCCTCTCACTGCGGGCCTCGCGTCCCTTTATGCCGGTCAATACAGGCGCCCTCGCCGAGGGAGTTTTTGAAAGCGAGCTTTTTGGCCATGTAAAAGGCGCCTTCACCGACGCCCGCACCGACCGCATCGGCCGTTTCGAACTGGCCGACGGAGGCAGTATTTTTCTCGATGAAATCGGCAATGTACCGCTGCGCCAACAGGCAAAATTACTGCGGGTGATTGAGTCAGGAGAGATGGAGCGGGTTGGTTCATCGCGCAGTAAGCGAGTGGATGTACGAGTCATCTCGGCCACCAACGCCGACCTTCAGGCAGCGTGCGGGGCAGGTCAATTCCGTGAGGATCTATTATTCCGACTAAACACAGTCGAAATTCACCTGCCACCGCTGCGCGAGCGTAGGGAAGATATTCCCACTCTGGCGATGCATTTTCTGACAGAATATGCCGCGCGCTACCGGCGCTCGGTTCGCTCCCTTGATGCAACTGCACTTCAAACCTTGATGCAGCACTCCTGGCCCGGCAATGTTCGCGAGTTAGAGCACACCATGGAACGGGCCGTGCTGATGTGCCGCGCGGAACATCTTCAGCCTCCCGATCTCGGTTTAGCCGTGCAGCGCCCCGCTTCCCCCAACCTTGAAGAATTGAGTCTGGAAGCCGTGGAGAGTATTCTGATCCGCAAAGCGTTGCAACGCTTTCAGGGCAACGTCAGCCAGGCCGCTGAGGCGCTGGGCCTGAGCCGCGGCGCGCTCTACCGGCGGATGGAAAAGCATGGGCTCTAGCTCAGGCGCGCGCGAAACTTCCCATCGTATTCCCCGAAAACCACAGCGAGCCCCGTTTGAGCGCCGAGTGCTTCGTTTGGTCGCGTTGCTTGTGGTCCCCGGCTTGCTTGTCAGTGGTGTTCTGGTTTGGCAAGAACCCTGGACTTTCGAATCCAAACTGGGATTGATCGGACTCGAGGTGTTTCTGTGCGCTTTGATCGGAGCAGCCCTGCACGATCACATCGTTCGACCGCTGCAAACCCTGGCTAATGTTGTTGGTTCCATGCGTGATGAAGATTACTCCTTTCGCGCCCGATTAGCCGTTCCCAACGATGCCCTGGGCGAACTGTCTCTGGAGGTAAACGCGCTCGCCGATCTCCTCTCTCTGCACCGTACCGGGGCCATTGAAGCAACCGCTTTACTGCAGCGCGTCGTTGAGGAAGTAGACATCCCCATATTCGCCTTTGATCCAGGCAGCAGGCTCAGACTCGTCAACTCCGCTGGGGAAAAACTCCTGCAACAGAGTTCGGGCCAACTGCTCGGGAAAGCAGCATCAGAACTGGCATTGCAGAGTTCACTTTCGTGTGAAAACGAAACCTTGTTGTCGCTTCCATTCGCCAGCGGCGCGCGCTGGGTCGTAAGACGAAGTTCATTTCGTCAGCAGGGGATTCCGCACACGCTGGTTGTCCTTTCGGACGTGAGCCGTGCTCTGCGCGATGAGGAGCGTTCCGCTTGGCAGCGCTTGATTCGAGTGATTGGCCACGAGTTGAACAACTCCTTAGCGCCCATCAAGTCGATTGCGGGCAGTTTGAATACGCAACTGTCGGAAACGAATCTGGATGATGAACAGCGCCACGACTTCGCACACGGGCTCGCCATTATCGAGGCTCGCGCCGCCTCGCTGAATCGCTTCCTGCAAGCCTACCGTCAGTTGGCGCAGATGCCCGCTCCAGAGTTGCAGCCATGTTCCATCTCCGCCCTTGTAACCCATGTCGCCGCTCTCGAAACCCGTGTTTGGGTCAAAGTAATCCCCGGTCCCGACGTCACCTTGCTGGCCGATCACGGTCAACTTGAGCAGATGCTCATTAATTTGCTGCGCAATGCGGCGGAGGCAGTGATGGCAAAGCCCGCGGCGGAAGAAACCTCGAAGGCGCCGCCAGACACTGCAATCGTTGAATCGGACGCTCATGTCGCAATGACGTGGAAATCAACTGAGAAGGATGTGGTTCTGACCATCGAAGACAACGGTCCCGGGCTGATGAATCCGGGCAACGCCTTCGTACCCTTCTACACAACCAAGCCCCAGGGAAGCGGCATTGGACTTGTGCTTTCGCGCCAGATCGTCGAGGCCCATGGCGGGACCGTCGAAGTGTCAAACCGCCAAGGGAGACGTGGCTGCGAAGTGAAGATCACCTTGCCTCGGGCAACGTGAACTAAATTTAAGATGCGATGACACCTTCCCCGGGCTTGTCGTTTTGATGTTGAGAGCGCAGTGTATAATCCCGCGCGCGGGCGTTTTCCAATCAGCCGACATTTCCAGAACAAGGACCCTCAGGATGGACAACAGGAGGAGGCGGTATGTGCGGTACGAACAGGCGTGAATTCCTAACAGGTGCGGGCGCTTTTCTAAGCTTGGCGGCGGAGGCAAAGCTTTTGGCGCAGCCCATGCCTGCAGGCATGGCCGAAGCGGCTAAGGAGGATCTCGTGGCCGCTGATGTTTGTTTTCACGAGGGGCAAGTCTCCGATACTGCAGATGCGGTCTGCAACAACGGCTGGATCATGTTTGAAGATTACGTGTTGGTGATCGATGCCAATTTTCCTGCAGGGGCCGAGCTGATCATCAGCAAGATTCGCACCATGACCAGCAAGCCGATAAGATTTGCCTTTGATACGCATCATCATGGCGATCATGCTTATGGAAACCAAATCTATGTGGAGAACGGCGGAGTGCCAGTTGCGCATACGGGCGTGATCGAAGAGATGAAGCGATACGAGACTGGCTATTATGGAAACCAGCCGGGCAGGTGGGAAGCGGCGATGAAGGAGCGAGTCGATTTGAAAACCACAAAGCTGAAGCCGCCTTCCGTTCTCTTTTCGAAGGACTTGATTTTTGACGACGGCAAGCATCGTGTCGAACTGATGTACCTGGGTGTGGCGCATACGCATGGCGATGCCGTGGCCTGGCTGCCGAAAGAGCGAATCCTCTTTACCGGCGACATGTGCGTGAACGGCCCCTACAACTACGTGGGCGACGGCGATGTTGGTAAGTGGGTGGAGACACTGGAGGCTGCCCGAAAGTTCGACGCCAGAGTCGTGTGCACTGGTCATGGTCCGCGCTCGGTGGCGACGGTTTTGGATGACCAGCAGGCATTCTTTAAGTTGCTCCGCGAGCAGGTGGGCGCGGTCATGACCAAGATTCCTGCTGAGCAGGCGAAACCCGAACAGGCCAAAGCGAAGATCGAATCAATCCGGGCGGCTCTGAAGTCGAATGCCCAGATCGCTCGCTTTGTCAGCGATTCGGGTAGCGCCGACGACGGGTTCCCTTCGCAAGTCGCGAAAGTCTATGAGGAACTCACCGGCGACAAGCTGGTTGCTCTCGCGCGCGAGCCACATTTGGCGCGACGCGCCCATGCCCGGTCTCATGGCATGGTGTGAGTGTGAAGACATTAGATCTCGAACAAGTATGTATCGTGGTTAAGATCGCGATAAACTTCTCTGCAGACCGGTTTGGCGGTCAGAAATCGCGAAAAACGGGCATTATACGTATATCTGGCCGGAAGTAGAGCCAAGAATTCTCTGCTAAACTGTACGGCGGAGAGAGCGGGATTCGAATTCGGTTAAAAACGTAGTTTCAACAGCATAGAGAACACGGCGGGCGCCGTCAAAGCGGCTGTTGAGCCAAGGGTCCCTTATCCGGCAAGGCGACGGTTCGGCCAGGTAACGAGAGCGCGCTTAGCCTGCCAAACTGACACCACCCCAATGTTTACTTCAAAAAATCGTCAAGGTAGCCTAAAATTGTTTTAGTTTGCATCATCAGGCTTACATGGCTTTGCGAAGGAACAATTGCTACATGCGATTTTGGCATCGGTTGTAAATCAGCAGCAACACCACCGCCAAGTAGTTGATATGTTTTCATCAATTCAATTTTATTCAGGCCGTCATTGTCGCCAGAAATGATTAATACAGGTGCAGTAATTTTCGCAATATTGGAGTCTCCGCAGTTAAATGGTACCTTGGCGAAATCAATCATCTGCGCTACAAATTGTGGCCATTTAGTTTTATCAGGTGCTACTGCATCGTATGCTGCTTTTATTGGTGTGTTATCAAACAATTCAGGTTTAAAACCTTTGAAGGCTGTGTTCACTATGGGCAGCCAACCTTCAGTTTTGTAAGTAGAGGAAATGATTACTAATCTACTTAACCGTTTAGGGCTTAGTACAGCGAATTGGTAAGCTACAGAGCCACCCATGCTATATCCTGCTACGTCAGCACTGTCAATTTTCAAGTAACTCATTACTCCTTCCACATCTCTTGCCAAAGTAACGATGTCTAATTTTCTATCTGAATACGGTGAGTGTCCATGCCCCTGAAATTCAATGGCAATTATTTTTCTTGTCTTTGATAATTCAGGAATTAGTTGCCCCCAGTTCATCTCTATGGTGTAAAAAGCTCCATGCAGCAGAACTAAAGGCTTACCCTCGCCATATACTTCGT
>JASIEN010000280.1 GCA_030045935.1 Candidatus Sulfotelmatobacter sp. | reverse complement strand
ATCCTGGGAGTCGGGGTGTGGTGGAAGCGGAGATAGTTTCGCGGGTTTGTTTTGAAAACGGCGCTGCCTGAACTGCTTCGTTTGAGCGCCGAAAACAACAACTGGGTAATTGCATGAAGATTCGTGGTCTGCTCATTGCAACCGCAATATTGGCCGTACTGACGGGATTTCTTTACTGGTCTGATCACCATAAGCCCAGCGCCCAGGCAGCCAAGCCTGAGGCTGACGCGGCTCCGTCGATTCTTAAGCTCGATGAGAATTCCATCACTCAACTCGAGTTGAAGAAGAAGGACGCGCCTCCGATTCTTCTGACGAAAAACGGCTCTAATTGGAAGATCACCGAACCCAAGCCCTTCGCCGCCGATCAGGCCACCATCTCAACCATGCTCTCCACGATCGCTTCGCTGAACTCCGATCGTTTAGTGGAGGACAAGGGAACTGGTCTGCAGCGTTACGGATTGGCATCGCCCGCTTTTGAGCTTGATGTCACTGAGAAAGACAACAAGACGCAGTGCCTGCTGCTCGGTGACAATACTCCTGCTGGCGGCGGTGTGTATGCGGCCCTCGCCGGTGATCCACGCGTCTTTACGCTTGCCGAATACCATAAGACAGCTCTCGATAAGACCCTGAATGATCTTCGCGACAAGCGTCTTCTGACCGTGAGTCCCGACAAAGTCAGCCGGCTTGAGATCGCCGGAAAGAACGGAGATATCGAGTTTGCCCATAACAAAGACGAGTGGCAGATCATAAAGCCAAAGCCCATGCGCGCCGATACCCTTGCCGTCAGCGAGCTAGTCAGCAAGCTGACCGACGCCCGCATGGACCTGAGTGGCTCCGACAAAGCGGCAATGAAATCGGATTCCACCTTCGCCAAGGACGCGCCCGTCGCCACCGTGAAGCTCACCGATGAGTCCTCAACGCAGCTGCTTCAAATCCGCAAAGCTAAAGACCTTTATTATGCGAAGTCCAGCCAGGTCGATGGTGCATATAAAGTCGACTCATCTCTCGTCGATTCTTTAAACAAGAAGCTCGACGATTTTCGCAACAAGAAGCTCTTCGACTTTGGATATTCCGATCCCGCCAAGCTCGAAATACACAACAGCGCGAAGAGCTACTCGCTTATCCGCGGTGGTGAGGGTTGGTGGGACAACGGCAAGAAGATGGATGAAGACAGCGTACAATCACTGATCTCGACGCTGCGTGATTTGTCGGCCGAAAAATTCGTTGACTCCGGTTTTGCTACTCCGGAGATTGAAACGACTATCACCTCCGACGACGGAAAGACAGTAGAAAAAGCCGAGATTTCGAAATCCGGTTCGAATTACATCGCCAAGCGTGACGGTGACTCAACTCTGTACCAGCTTGCAGGCCAATCCGGTGACAACCTGCTGAAGGTGTTAAATGGGCTCAAACCCGCCTCGGCTCCGGCCAAGCCGGCAAAATGAATCCCCTGATTCCCGAAGGGTTTTCTGCGGGGGTAAGCCAAAGAATGGCTCCTCAGGTAGGACTCGAACCTACAACCCTTCGGTTAACAGCCGAATGCTCTGCCATTGAGCTACTGAGGAGTGGACGAACACACGCCTTGCGTGGTCGAACATCATCATAGCATTGTTGCCAAGGTTGGAAAACAGGTCTGCTGAATCGAAAGATGGATGTAAGCTTCGCCTGCAAACGATTCTAGCAGCCGCATTTGACTCGCCCGGCTCCCCCACCTAATATTGCGCTTGATTGCGCCTCGGAGTCTGCGGCATCCGACGCCTTCATTGACAATGCTCGGGCAAACGATATCGCACTATCGAATTCTCGAAAAATTGGGCGGCGGCGGCATGGGAGTAGTGTACAAAGCCGAAGATACGCGTCTAGGCCGCTTCGTGGCCTTGAAATTCCTCCCCGACGACGTCGCCAAAGATCCCCAAAATCTTGCTCGTTTTCGACGTGAAGCCAAAGCTGCCTCGGCCCTGAACCATCCGAATATCTGCACGATTTACGACATAGGCGAGGAGAATAACCGGGCCTTCATCGCTATGGAATTTCTCGACGGCGCGACGCTCAAGCACAAAATTGCCGGCCGGCCAATGGAAATGGAAACTGTCCTGGCCCTTGGTATCGAAATCGCAGACGCACTGGACGCCGCTCACGGAGAAGGCATCATCCACCGCGATATCAAGCCGGCCAATATTTTCGTGACCAAGCGCGGTCACGCCAAGATTCTCGATTTCGGCCTGGCCAAGGTGTTGCCCGCGGCTGCTTCGTCAAGTCAGGTCCATTCGCTTGCGACCATGGATGATGACCAGCATCTCACCAGCCCCGGCACCGCGGTGGGAACGATCGCTTACATGTCGCCGGAGCAGGTGAAAGGAAAAGAACTCGACAAGCGCACAGACTTGTTTTCCTTTGGAGTCGTGCTCTACGAGATATCAACGGGTACACTGCCATTTCTAGGCGACACTTCCGGCCTAACGTTCGATTCGATTCTGAATCGCGTGCACACCTCGGCAGTGCGCTTGAATCCACAGGTTCCCGCCAAGTTGGAAGAAATCATCGATAAGGCACTTGAAAAGGACCCCGAAGTGCGCTGCCAGAGCGCCGCAGAACTGGGCGCTGATTTGAAGCGGTTGAAGCGCGATCTGGATTCTGGCCGGGCGCATACGAGCGCGGAATCCGGCGCAACTGTGGTTTCGGCAAGTTCGGGGGCGGTTCCACTCGTTCCTGCAACGGCAAGGCGCCCCTGGATATTGATCGGAACGGTCGCATTCGTGTTGTTGATTGCGGTAGCTGGAGCGGCCTACTGGCTTCGCTCGAATTCCAGCGCTCCAAAGATCGGCTCGATCGCCGTTCTTCCCTTCGTGAATGCTACCGGGGATTCCGGCAATGAGTACCTTTCTGACGGCCTGACGGAAAATCTTATCAGCACGCTCTCGCAGCTTCCCAATCTCAAGGTGATGGCGCGGGGCACTGTATTCCGATTTAAGAACAATCAGGAAGACCCCGCGCAGGTTGGCAAGACGCTTCAGGTGAGCGCTGTTCTCACCGGCCGCGTGACGCAGCACGGGGATGAGCTCAACATTCAGACCGATCTGGTGAGCTCCAGCGATGGTTCTGAGCTGTGGGGAGATCAATACCTGCGCAAGATGGCCGACATTACCCAACTTCAGGGTGATATCGCCCGCGACGTCTCAAGCCGCCTGCGTCTCAAGCTGACCGGCGTAGCAGAACAGAGAATCACTCACGCAGCCACCACAAATCCCGAAGCCTACCGCCTTTATCTCGAAGGCCGCCAGGCATGGTACGGACGCACGCCGGAGGGTTTGAAGAAAAGCATCGATCTGTTTCAGCAGGCGATTGCCGCCGATCCCAAGTACGCGCTGGCGTACAGCGGCTTGGCCGATACCTATGCCGTGGCTCCCAGTTACGGCGTCGGAATCACCTCGAAACAGGGGATTGCGCTGGCCCTGGACGCATCGCAGAAGGCGCTGCAACTCGACGACTCCTTGCCCGAGGCGCACAACGCGCGGGCAGGCGTGCTCTCGATGGCATGGAGGTGGAGCGAATCGGAGCAGGAATTCCATCGCGCGCTGGAACTTAACCCGAACAGCGCGGCTACTCATTACTTCTATGCAATGTCATTCCTGATCCCGGAGAAGCGGTTGGAGGAGGCGGCGGACCATTTTCGCACTGCTCTCGCACTCGATCCCCTTTCGCCGATCATGAATACAAACTATGCGATGCTGCTGATGGAAATGCATCGCTATGCGGAGTCGAAGGCGCAATTTGAGAAAACGCTCGCGCGCGACCCGAACTTTCCGCCGGCGAACTACAAATTTTCGCAACTTCTTGCCGTGCAGGGAGACTTTGCGCAAGCGATAGAGCACGCGGGTAAGTTCGCCGCTCGGACCCTTCAGCCGGGAGTGCCGGGGAAGACGGCTTCCCCCGACGCCGCAGGATATTTGAAGATATTGCTTACGTTCGAGCCTAAAGAGGAATGGGTCTCGTCAGTCGCTTCGGCTTATGCGCTAATGGGAAATCGCGACAAGGCATTTGAATCTCTGGAAGAGGCATACGCGACACACGATCTGGAGCTGATGCTCGAAATCCGCTACCCCTCATTTGACTCGCTTCGCAGCGATCACCGCTATGCCGATTTGATGCGGCGACTTGGGCTGCCAGAGTAGGAAAGTTTACGCTTCCGCCCTGACCACGCGGTCGTGAGCCGCCGCTGGCTCATGAACCGGGCGAACCGGCGGCGTCTCCTTCTTATCTTTTTCTTTGGGCGACCCTTGCGAAGGCTCGGAAAGAAATTCCTTCGTCTTGGCCTCTTTGGCGATGGCCGGCAGAGATACGGCCAGCGCTTCTTCGATCGTCTTTACGTAGTGGATTTCGAGGCCTTCGATCTGCTCTTTCGTCAGGTCCTCATCCACATTCATTTTGTTTTCTGCGGGCAAAATCACAGTGGTGACTCCGGCGCGCTTCGCGGCGAGGACTTTCTCTTTAATGCCTCCCACGGGAAGTACGTTGCCGCTGAGCGTGATCTCGCCGGTCATTGCAGTGAGCGGGCGGACATGATGTCCCGAGAGCAGCGAGACCAGAGTAGTTGCCATGGTCACGCCAGCTGATGGGCCGTCCTTCGGAATTGCTCCCGCCGGCACGTGCATGTGAATGTCGTGATCGGCAAAAAACGCTTCTTCGAGGCCAAGCTGAGCAGCATTCGAACGTACCCATGTGAGCGCTGCTTGCATTGATTCCTGCATGACCTGGCCGATCTGACCGGTCATGGTGAATCCGCCTTTGCCTTTCATAGCGTTGGCTTCGACGAAAAGAATATCGCCGCCGGCAGGCGTCCAGGCGAGACCGACTGCGACTCCGGGGCGCTGCGTGCGTTCCTCGATTTCGCCTTCGGTACGAATCTTGATACCGCCCAGAAATTCCTGAATGATCTCCTGTGTGACGACCAGCTTCTCAGTCTTGCCTTCAGCCAGGCGCCGGGCCTGCTTCCGGCAGATCGTGCCGATCGTGCGCTCCAGGCTGCGCACACCTGCTTCGCGCGTGTAATGGCGAATGATGTAACGGATCGCCTCCTCGGGAAACTCGATCTGATCAGCAGCGATGCCGTTTTCGTCGGTTTGCCGCGGAATCAGATAGCGATTCGCAATGTGCAGTTTTTCTTCCTCGCTGTAACCCTGCAGTTCGATGATCTCCATACGGTCGCGCAGAGGCTCGGCGATAGGGTCGAGCATGTTCGCGGTCGTGATGAAGAGCACCTTCGACAAGTCAAAGGTTACATCAAGGTAGTTATCACGGAATGTCGAGTTCTGCTCGGGATCGAGCGCTTCAAGCAATGCCGAGGCGGGATCACCGCGGAAATCACGGCCGACTTTGTCGATTTCATCGAGCATGAACACCGGATCTTTGGTCTCGGCGCGGCGAATGCCCTGGATGATTTGTCCCGGCAATGCGCCAATGTAAGTGCGGCGATGGCCGCGAATTTCGGCTTCATCGTGTACGCCGCCGAGCGAGAGCCGCACGAACTTGCGACCAAGCGCGCGGGCGATCGATTTGCCGAGTGAAGTTTTGCCCACACCTGGAGGCCCCACGAAGCAAAGAATCGGGCCTTTCATGTTCGGCTTCAAACGCCGCACGGACAAATAATCGAGAATGCGGTCTTTTACCTTTTCCAGATCGTAGTGATCGGTGTCGAGAATTTCTTTCGCCTTGGGAATCTCGATTTCCTGACCCGAAGTCTTTGACCAGGGCAGAACCGCCAGCCACTCGACGTAATTGCGAGTGAGTGAATAGTCGGCAGCCATGGGCGACATGCGCGAAAGGCGTCCCAGTTCCTTGAGCGCTTCTTTCTTGACCTCATCCGGCATGCCAGCTTCTTCAATTTTCTTTTTCAGGTCTTCGACATCGCGCTGGCCTTCATCCTGCTCGCCCAGTTCTTTCTGGATGGCCTTCATTTGCTCGCGCAGGTAGTATTCGCGCTGGGTTTGCTGGACGCGGTCCTGCACCTCGCTCTGAATCTTGTTGCGCAACTGCTGGACCTCAAGTTCCTTGGCCAAGTGCTGGTTGATCTTCTGGAGACGCGCACGAATGTCGAGCGTCTCGAGTGTGTCCTGCTTGTCGGGCGTGGATAGCGAGGGCAGGGAAGATGCGATGAAATCCACCAGCCGGCCGGGCTCATCGATATTCATTGCGACCGTGGAAAGTTCGTCAGAAAGCGTGGGCGAACCGGAGACGATCTGTTGGAATAGTGTCAGCACATTGCGCTGCAGGGCCTCGATTTCAGAGCTAGCTTGTGAAGCGGCCTCGGGAATGGGACTTACTCGGGCGCGCATGAACGGTGTGAGTTGAGTAAACTCGCCCAAACGCACCCGCTCAAGGCCTTCCGCGAACACAAAAAGGCTCTGGTTCGGCATTTTGACAACTTTGTGGACGACCGCCGAGGTGCCGACGGTATACAGATCGCTGGCCTGCGGGTTATCGACCCGTGCCTCGCGCTGGGCGACGACCACAATGGTCTTATCTTCACCGAGAGAATTAATCAGTTGTACGGAACTTTCCCGGCCAACTGTAAGCGGTAGAACAGCATGAGGAAATAAAACGGTATCGCGCACCGGCAGTACGGGCAATGCCCGTACGTCATTGGATTCCCGTTGCTTAACGAGCTGGTCGGAAAGCGGTTTTGAACTCATTGGCTCTCCTTGAGTGTAATTCACTCAAGTTTAGATGAGGGTTGTGTAAAAAGGGTTCAACCCCTCCCGCAAAACTTGCGCTTCTGGATTCTATCGGCAAATTTCGAGCTTGGCCATGATATCTGAGGTACAGCGGCTAGTGAGGGAATTCGGTGAGCACTCGCCTATTGTTGTGCATAGGTTCCTAGTCAGGCGCGGTTTGGGCGCGCAGGCGTTCGTGAGCTGGGAGATCCTTCACTCTGCCTGAGGTCCTTCGCTATGCCCGGGATTTCGGCGCGCGGCTCGGACGCCACGCAAACGCCTTAAGCTGCGTTCGGGATGATCCGCGGAAGAATCAGCCGCTATTCTGCAGATTTGTAGATTCCCAGCACCTTGACGAACTCGGCGACCTCCGCGAGGTGACGCAGTGCGTTGCGGGCGGCTTCGTCGTCTCCGCGAAGAAAGTCGACGTAGAAGACATATTCCCAGGGCCGTCCACGCCAAGGGCGGGATTCGATTTTGCTCAAGCTGATATCGCGCAGCGAGAAGACGCTGAGGGATTTGAAAAGCGCTCCGGGCACATTTTTCACCTTGTATGCGATGGAGGTTTTGTTTGCGCCACGGGGCA
>JASIEN010000279.1 GCA_030045935.1 Candidatus Sulfotelmatobacter sp. | reverse complement strand
GCCTGGCTGCGCCGCCCCGAGCGCGGGGCCGCTGTCAACGTGTTTCCCATCGCTGCCACGACGCGCGCCAGCCGCGGCCAATCCCTCACTGATTTTGCTGCACTCCAGCGCGCCGGCGCCGTTGCCGTTACCGACGACGGCAAGCCCATACTCGACGACGAGCTTATGCGCGCGGCGCTGCGCCTCAGCGCGGAATTAAACCTGCCCGTCGTACAGCACGCCGAAGACACTCGCCTCACCGAACACTGCTCGATGCACGAAGGGCCCACGAGTTTCCGTCTCGGTCTGCGCGGTATGCCTGCCATGGCCGAAGCCGCCATCGTCGATCGCGATGTCAGCTTCGCACAGCAGATTCGTGAGTCGCGTTTGCACGTCGCGCATCTCTCCACCTCTGACGCGCTCAAGGCCGTCCGCCGCGGCAAGCGCGCCCGCGCTCGAGTCACGTGCGAGGTCACACCGCATCATTTCACTTTGCTTGATTCCGATGTCGGCGAGTACAACACATATTTCAAAATGAACCCGCCGCTGCGATCCGCATCAGATCGCGAGGCAATTCTGGTTGCGTTAGCTGACGGCACAATCGATGCCATCGCCACTGACCACGCTCCTCACGCGGCACACGAAAAACAAGTTGAATTCGAACGCGCCGCTTTCGGCATCACCGGTCTCGAAACCGCTCTTGCGTTGGCCATCACCCAGCTTCACCGCGAACACACAATTCCGCTGCCGCGTATCGTCGAGCTCTTCACCGCCGGCCCCGCTCGTGTTTTCGACCTTCGTGGCCGCGGCTCTCTCCAACGCGGCAACTTCGCCGACGTAACGATTCTCGATCCCAAAAGGCGCTGGACGTTCGAGGCCTCAAAATCCCGTTCCCTCTCGCGCAATACCCCCTTCGACGGCTGGCAATTCACCGGAAAAGTGATGGCCACGATCGTCAGCGGAAAGATCATTTATCGTGCTGATCGATAGATCGCAGATCCGAACTGGGGCGCGAACCTCTCGCGACAGCCGCTCGGGCAATGCTCGCCGCGGGAACCACGTCCGGCGCCCGCAGCGCGGCGGCTAACCCCATTATTACAATTTAATGAAAACCCTCGATTAGCCAACAAAAACTGCGTACTAGGTACTGCGCACTCCCTTAGTTACAATATCCTCGTGAAACCCAGCATCTTTGTCGTAGAAGACGATCCCGATATTTCCCGCCTCGTTCGTCACCACCTCGAGAACGACGGCTTCGCCGTGCGCGTTTATGCCACCGGCGCCAATGTCATCGCCGACGCCGAGCGCCAGCGGCCCGCTCTGTTCATACTCGACATCATGGTCCCGGGCAAAGACGGTCTCGAGCTCTGCCGCACCGTTCGTCAGACCCCCGGCCTTGCCACCGTGCCTGTAATTTTCCTCACGGCCAAGAGCAGCGAAGCTGATCGCGTTCTGGGCCTTGAACTCGGCGCCGACGACTACATTCCCAAGCCTTTCAGCCCGCGCGAGCTCGTCGCTCGAGTCAAGGCCGTGCTGCGCCGCTTCGAGCGGCCGCTTCCTCCCAGCCCCCTCAAAGTAGGCGACATCGCCATCGATCCCGCGGCCATGATTCTCACCGTTGGCGGCCAGACCATTCCCACCACTGCCACCGAATTTCGCCTGCTCGATTACTTTGCACGACACCTCGGCCGCGTATTTTCCCGCGATCATCTCCTCGATTCCGTCTGGCGCGACACTTCCTATGTAACGCCGCGCTCGGTTGATGTGTATGTTCGCCGCATCCGTGAGAAAATCGAACCCGACCCGGAGAACCCGCGCTATCTTAAGACTGTGCGCGGCGCCGGCTACCGCTTCGAAGCCCCAAAGTGAGAGCGTGCGGAGAAGCTCGGCTGTGACATTGCTTTGAAAGGGCGCGGCTTTCAGCCGTGCCGTTCAGCCCGAACCATCAACATAGTTTTAGCCGCTGCGCTACATGAGCAATTGCTTGCGCAGCCTCTTCAAAGTGAGATTGATGTGAGAAAAGGGATCTTCCTCAAGCTGATCGCGGCATTCGTTGTCGTGATTCTCGCCGCCGCCGTCACCTTCGACGTCACGCTCGGCACCGGCTGGCAAGCCTCTTTGCGTACTGAGATCGAGCGCAACCTCACACAGAAGACACAACTGCTCGCTCATCGCGTTGAAACCGATCGCAAATATTCGCTCTCCGACATCGCCGCGCAAGAAGGCAAAGCCGCGGGCGCTCGCGTCACCATCATCGATTCTTCGGGCAAGGTGCTTGCCGATTCCGAAACTGACCCCTCCGCCATGGACAATCACGCCGCCCGCCCCGAATTTGCCGCCGCTCTCTCCGGCAAGATCGGCCGCGCGGAACGCCGCAGTGCAACCGTCGGCGTTCCATTTCTCTACATTGCGGTGCCGATCTCAGGCGGTGCCGTCAGGCTGGCTTATCCCCTGTCGGACGTAGAAGCCGTCTCCCTACAGGCTCGCCACACGCTGGAGAAGGCGACCGCCATCGCGTTCGTTTTCGCCCTCATCGTAGCCGCAGTTTCCGCCAGTTGGAGCGCGCGCCGTCTCAACCGCATCGTTGAGGTTGCCGCGCGCATCGCCCGCGGCGATCTTCAAGCCCGCATCAGCGAGGCGTCGCACGATGAGATCGGCCGCGTCGCCTCCGCCATCGACGCCACCGCGCGACACGTCGAGCAGAGCTTCGCCGCTGTCCGCTCCAGCCAGCGCCAGCTCGAAACTTTGCTCAACAGCATGCAGGACGCCGTCATCGCCGTGGGACCCGACGGTCTGGTGCAGTGGGCCAGTCAGCCCATGGACCGCCTGGTTCCGCGTGGCGCGCGCCTGCATCAGCCGGTGGTTGAAACGATCCGCGATCCCGATTTCCTCGCGGCTGTCAAAGATGCGACGACTTCACGCGAAGTCAAAACCGTTCGCGCGACCTCCATTGTTCCCGGACGCGCCTATGACGTCACCGCAGCGCCACTGCCCGGGGGCGGGGCCGTGGTCGTGCTTCGCGACCTCACTGAAACCGAGCGCGTGGAAAAGACCCGCCGCGATTTCATCGCCAACGTCTCGCACGAGCTGCGTACGCCGCTTACCTCGATCCAAGGGTACGCCGAAACCATCCTTGACAGCGCTCCTGACGGCGGGACACCGAACCGCGAGTTTCTCGAAATCATCCGCAAAAATGCCGCACGCATGTCGCGCCTCACTGAAGATCTTCTCACCCTCGCCCGCGTGGAATCAGGGGAAACGCGCTTCGAGCCCGAATCCGTCCCTCCCGCCGAGCTCCTTCACGACGCCGAAGAAAGTTTCCGTGAAATCGCACGCACGCACGGCGTCGAACTGCAAATCCAGGAAGCCTCCCGCAACGGCGATACTCCCATCCCGAACCTGCGCTCGGTTCTTGCCGACCGCGAAGCCATTCATCAGGTGTTTGCCAACCTGATCGACAATGCTATGAAATACGGAGCCTCCGGCCGCCGCATCGTCCTCGGCGCTCGTTCCATTCCGCACGCGGTAGAGTTCTACGTTCAGGACTTCGGCGCGGGCATCGGTTCTGAGCATCTGCCGCGCCTCTTCGAGCGCTTCTATCGCGTCGACAAAGCCCGCTCCCGCGAATCCGGAGGCACCGGCCTCGGCCTTGCCATTGCCAAACACATCATGCTCGCCCACAGCGGCACCATCCGCGCCGAAAGCGAGCTGGCCCACGGAAGCACATTCTTATTCACGCTGCCAACGGCCTGAGGGAGCCTGCTCGGTGCGGCTGGAAACGGGAAATGTTCCGTCTGTTCCCGGGTGTAGTTTGGAGGGCGGCGCGCGAGAGCCCCCTTAGGCGGAATTCTTGAAATCAGCAGGTTACAAAGACGTGCGCCCGCAAAATACGCGGTGTCAGTCATTTAGCTGGACAATATTGAAAGTAAAAGGCTTATATCGATGGCAGGCAGGTAACAGGAGTGGCCGCGGTATCGGCAGCATCGTACCCGCCCTCGCGAGAAACGCAAGGACGGCGCACCCGCCGTTTCGTAACGGGAAGGAAAAACGGAGAGGCCGGGCCACCTGCCCTCAGGGCAGACTTTCTCGCGCGGATGGCGCGCGAGAAATGGGGCGCCCGGGCCGGTCACGCGGCGGAGCGGTGTTGCCCCCTGGATTGCAACGTGCCGAAACTCGAACCTAGTTCTGCGTCGGCACGGGCGGATTGGATGCCGGCGGCCCCACATTCTGTTTCTGTTGAAGCTCCTTTTCTTTTTTCTGTTCGGCTTTCTGCTGTGCGGCGAGCTTGTCGTTGTGGTCTGGGGGAAGTCCCAGAGCCTTGAGCACGTTGTCGTCGTAGAAGGCCTTGTCCCAGTGAAGTGCTCCCTTCACGGTTTCAAGATTCACATTCCTAGCCCCCTTGAGGTCGGTGTAGGCCAGCTCGGCACCCGATAGGTTGGTATCCTGCAGGTTGGCGCCGTCCAGGACGGCGCCGCTCAAGCTGGCTCCCTGTAGGTCGGCACCACTCAGGTCGGCTCTTCGCAGAAGAACGTCCCTCAGGTCAGCACCGTAGCCCAGGTCGACGCCACGCAGGCTGGCTTCAAGCAGGCGAGCACCCCGCAGAGTGGCCCCGCCCATGTAAGCGCCCGTCAGGTCGGCGTTGTCTAGGCGGGCACCGCTCAAATCGGCAGGGTTCAGGAGGGCTTGCACTAGCCGCGCTCCCGACAGGTCCGCGTTGCGCAGGTCGGCAAATTCCAGGTCGGCGTCCCTTAGATCGGCAGCGATCAGGTCGGCACCGCGCAGATCGGCATCCTCCAAATTGGCGCCGGTCAGGTCGGCTTTATACAGAATGGCACCGGAGAGGAACGTCCAATTTGCCCGCGAATATCGTAAGTTCGCTCCTTGCAATTGGGCTACGGCCACAGAATCCGGATCGTAGTCGTTCTTGTTCCAAGCCGTTTTTTTTTGGGAAACCTCAGCGCCGGTGAGATTCGCAAACGGAGAATAACCTATGAGGGCCATTAGCCGAGGCGCCCATGTGAGGCGGCCAGTTGCCATGCGTTCGTTTTCCGACAGAAAAGGGTCGTTTCTTTGCAGGAGAAGGGGAATGCCAAGGATTCGAGCGTCCGACGGGGTTCCCATAATCGCTCCCCAAGAGATAACACCAAACAGCACCCCGACGGCGAGAGCGAAAGCAGCGGATTGATAGCCTCGTCGGCTCGTCAGCATGCCCTTCCACATGAACGCCTTCCGTTCGCCTGCGCGCAGCGTAGCAACCGCAAGCCGGTAGAGACTGAGCGCCGCCGTCAACGAGATCATAAGAAGCACTACATGAAAAGTCGTACCTGTCCGCTCGTGCCGCGGTAAGAAGCGTCCCCAGAACAGAAACATCGTCATGGGTACCACCCACCAGGCCAGCAGCACAGAAATCCATAGCTGGAAATATGACATGAATGGGCGGTTAATATTCAACTTGGGCAGGTGGGCGCGCACCAGGTCGTTCAGCAGCCACGGGTCGATCTTGGCGTGCAGGGGGCGTCCATCGGGAAGGATTGCGGGCAAAGAGCCAAGCTCTTCCCACAGCTTCTGCAAATAAAAGTGGAAATAGAAATAGACACAGAGCAACAGCAGCGGCGCGACCCAATAAAAGCCAACGATGGGAATACTGGTTTGGATGATGGGAAGCGGCGAGGATGCGCGGTTGGTGATGAGATTCACGTCCGTGGTGGTGGCGATGGTGAGCCACGAGTAGAGGCATGCGGCCAGAACAGCCAGAAAAAGCTTACGCGCGCTTTCCGAGATGTTGTTGACGTTCTCCAGTGAGTCGTACAGCTTGCTTAGCTCCGGCGGAAGAGTAGCGCCTGTCAGGTCAGCGCCGGCGAGTTGTTCGGTCTGCAGTCCTCTCTGCGCGACACTTAGATCGACGCCCTGCAGGTTGGCTTCGCGCAGGCTGGCTCCGGATAGATTCGCCTTGTCGAGGCGGGAGCCACGCAAGTCGGCGCCGCTGAGGTCGGCGTGACGCAGGTCGGCATCCCCCATCATGACACCGCGCAGGTCGCTCTGTTTCAGGTTGGCATCGCGCAGGTCCTTGCCAACCAAATCCTTTCCCCGGAGGTCTGCTCCGCCGAGATCGAGCGCCTCGGATTGGCTTGCGCGCCACTCGTTCCACTCTTTCCAGAGTAGGTCCTGCAGCTTTGCGAGTTCTTCTGCGTTCGCCATGAACCATCCGTGGCGGGAAGTTTACTCCGAAGCTGAGGCCCAGGGCTATCGCTTTCGGCGCATAAATGTATAGCGTTTCGGGTTCCCCATCGAATATTTTCGACGACTTCACTACAACTGAGGGTGCGCCACCCTTGCGTTCCTTGTAAGGGTGGGAGCCGCGGAACTATACCTCTAAGCTTTCTGGGTTGAAGTTCGTGCCGCCCACCCCTTCGGCTTCGCTCGCGGCAGGCTCTTTCGCACAAAACGCGAAAGGACGGGGCACACTCCCTCTGAATAGCGCAAACAAAAAAGGGTCTGCAGGACGAGCCACCCGCCGTTTCCTTTAAACAATCCCACCAGACATAGCGCTTTCCGCGCCTCCGAAGAAAAAAAGATTCCTCCTCGCCCCCTTCGGTCACGCGTCGGAATGACATCCTAACCGAGCACGAGTCAAGAAGCGCCTTCGGCCTTGTGTGTGTCTCCATACTCATAGACGCCGCGGCCCGATTTCTTTCCCAGGCGTCCCGCCTTGACGTACTGCACCAGCAGCGGCGCGGGGCGGTATTTTTCTCCCAGTGACTTGTGCAGGTATTCGAGGATGTGCAGGCGCGTGTCGAGTCCCACCAGATCGACCATTTCAAACGGCCCCATGGGATGATTCAGCCCCAGCTTGAGCGCCTTGTCGATGTCGGCAGCCGAGGCAACCCCCTCCTGCAACATGTAGAACGCTTCGTTGCCAATCATGGCGTTGATGCGGCTGGTGATGAAGCCAGGTGATTCCTTGATGACTACAACTTCTTTGCCCAGGCGTTTGCCGACCTCGATGGCTGTTGCGAGCGTGTCTTGGTCGGTTTCCAGCGCGCGCACGATTTCGAGCAGCTTCATTTTGTGAACGGGATTAAAAAAGTGCATGCCGATACATTTGCGGGCACGATATGTCACGCTGGCGATTTCGGTGATGCTTAACGAAGAGGTGTTTGAGGCGAGAATCGTCGTCGGACGGCAGACTTTGTCGAGCAGGGTAAAGATTTCGATCTTCGACTCCATTTCCTCAGGAACAGCTTCGATTACGAGATCGGCTTCGCGGGCGGCTTCTTCCACGGAGCCGGCGT